>JAQBWG010000030.1 GCA_027625225.1 Chloroflexota bacterium
CCCGTCAACAGCCAGCCGTCCCGCAGCGCCTGTGCCGTCCGCTCCGGGTCTTTGAAGTACCCCTTCATGATGCTCACGCCCGGTATCCCCCGCACGATAAGCTGCCCCGGCGTTCCCTCGTGCACGTCCGTCCCGTCCTCGTCCACCACCCGCACCTCGTATGCCGCCGTCGGGAACCCTATCGTCATGTTGTCCCGCGCATACCCCAGCGGGTTCGCCAGCGGCTGCCCCATCGTCTCCGTCATGCCGTACAACTGCAACAACGGGATGCCGAACCGGCGCTCCCACTCGTCAAGCTGCCCCGGCGTCACGCTCATGGCGAAGAACACCAGCTTCATCCCGTGCTTCCTGTCCCACTCCCCCGGCGGCTGTGCCAGCACCATGCGCACCGTCGTGCCCATCATCGACGCTATCGTCGTCCCATGCGCCGTCGCCTGCTTCATGAACCGCGACGCGCTGAACCGCGCCATCACCGCCAGGCTCGCCCCCACGTTCAGCGTGGTCATCACCGAATAGTACTGCGCGTTGCCGTGGAACAGCGGCATGGTGATGAGGTGCCGGTCGTCCGGTGTCAGCCCCGTGGTCTTGGCTACGATCTCGCTCAGAAAGATGTAGTTGGCGTGCGTCACCAGCACACCCTTGGGCCTGCTGGTAGTGCCCGATGTATACAAAATGCTCGCGTCGTCCAGTGGATTGATGTCCACCTCCGGCGGCGCATCAGGCTGCCCGTCCGTCAGCTTCGCCAGCGTGACCACATCCCCGTCAGCGGACTCCCCGCACAGCACAATCCCCCGTATTTTTGGACAATCCTTGCGGATGGCCCGCACGTTGTCCAATAAGTCGGACTGCGTGACCGTCAGCACCGCCTCCGAGTGGTTGACCGGGTAGGCCAACTCATCCGGCGGCGACAGCGGGTTCGTCGGCACCATCACCGCCCCAAGTTTGGCGATGGCGAACATGAAGAACAAAAACTCCGGCGAGTTGGACAGGTGCACGTTCACCCGCTCGCCCTGCTTAACCCCCAGCTTCCGCAGGCCGTTGGCGATGCGGTTCACCGTCCGGTCGAACTCCGCGTACGTCCACGAACTCGCCCGCTCGTTCACATCTTCGAAGACAACGAACGTCTTGTCCGGGATGTCCCTGGCCTTCTGCTCCAAGGCCGTCTTCAGATTGCGCTTCCCTACGATGGTGTACGACATGGCCGCTTACTTACCTGTTAGTTCCTTGCGCACGATTTCCGTCCCCTTCACCAGCGCCACCAGCTTCTGGTACGATAGCCACCGCGGAAGCTGGAAGAACCCGCAGTCGGGGCTGATGTACAGCTTCTCGGCGGGGACGTACTTCAGCATCTCGCGGATGCGCTCCGCCACGTCTTCCGGCGTCTCCACGTAGAACGACTTGATGTCGATGATGCCCGCGCCCAGCTCGTGCTCGATGTTTAAATCCTTCCACAGGCTCGCCTCCAGCATCTCGCGGTTCGCGTACTCGAACACGAACTGTTCCACCTCCACGTCCAGCAGCGCCGGGAACATCCACCCGTACCGACGCTTGCCCCGCGGCCTGCTCGCCAGGTTCCCGAAGCACACGTGCAGCGCCCGCTTGGCCTTCACCCCCTCGAAGCAGGCGTTCATCAGGCTCACCCACTCCTTCATGTCGCCCGGGATGATGGCGAACGCCGGCTCGTCCAGCTGGATGAAGTCGGCCCCCTCCTTCACCAGCGCCTTCAGTTCGGCATTGATGATGGGCGCGAACTCCCACGCCAGCTCGTTGCGGTCTTTGTACGCGTCGCGAGGCCGGATGTGCATGGAAATCGTCAGCGGTCCCGGACACGTTGCCTTGAGTGCGCTCTTCGTGTGCTCTTTGGTGTACCGGTACTCCTCCACGATGCCCAGGCCGTCCGGCACCGTCACCTTCGCCGACGTGTGATACCGCGTCGGGCTGTCATAGCCGTACAACCCTACTTTTCTGAGCGGAGGGTCGGCCACGATGCCCGTCATGCGCTTGTAGAAACTCTGGACGAAGTACCACCGCCGCATCTCGCCGTCGGTGATGATGTCCACCCCCGCCCGCTCCTGGTCGAGTATCGCCATGTTCACCGCGTCGTCGAACAGCTCCCGAACGTCCGTCTGGCCGTACTCGTCCCTGTCGATAGCCTCTAAAGCCGTGTACATCCACCCCGGCGTGGCGTAGCTGCCTATCACCGTCGTGGGCAGAATGGGAAGTTTTCCATCAGTCATATCAATCAGCGTCCTTTATCAAATTAGTCCTACCTGCCAAATCACCTAAACCGGTTCGTGGTGAGCCTGTCGAACCACGAGAAATCCTCCGGCCAACCACCTAAGCGGTTCGTCCTGAGCTTGTCGAAGGATGAGCAACCCCTTTCCCTGCGGTAATGGAACCGTGCTCCAGCGAGCCACCCAGCCAACCATCGCCACCCTGAGCGAAGCGAAGGATCTGGGGCGGGGACGATATCGCCCTGAGCCTGTCGAAGGGCGAGCAAGCCCCATCACTCTTTCGCATCCTTTTTAGACCACCGCTCCAGCTCCACCAGCGCCTCCGCAATCCGCTGCTTCACCGCATCCACCGACTCCGGCGTCCAGGTATGAAACCCCTTGCCCGTCTTCGTCCCCAGGTTCCCCTGCTCCACCGCATCCGTCAGCGACTTGGACACCTCCCGCGAGTTCGAGATGTGCGGCAACATCGCCTTCGACGCGTCCACCAGCGTGTCCAGCCCCGCCAGGTCCATCACCTCGAACGGCCCCGCAACCGCCCAGCGGCGGCCCGCGCTGCTCTTGAGGCCGGTGTCGATGTCCTCCGCCGACGCCACCCCGTTGTCCAGCAGCCAGAACGCCTCCCGCTGCAGCGCGATCTGCATCCGGTTCACGATGAACCCGATGACCTCCTTCTCCACCACGATGGGCTTCTTGCCCATACCCTCGTACAGCCCTCGCATCGTCTCTACCGTCGCGTCCGACGTCTCCGGGCTCCGCACCAGCTCCACTAAGGGAATGAGATGCGCCGGATTGAAGTAATGCGCAACTAAAACCTTGTCAGGTCTGCTTGTCATTGTGTAAAGCTGACTTGGCATAAAGCTGGACGTATTGCTCGCCAGAATCGCCCCTTTGGGCGCGGCCGCGTCCAATCTTTTGAACATTTGTTGCTTAATCTTGAGGTCCTCGAACACCGCCTCCACCACCACATCGGCATCTCCAACCGCCTCACTTAAATTCGTGTGCCCGGACATCTTTTTCAACGCCGCATTTGCCTTTTCTCGCGTGGTCGTTTTCAGCTTCACCATGCGGTCGAAGTCCGACCGAACCATCTCAAAACCGCGCTCAACAGAGGCATCATTTTTATCCTGCATTTTCACCCGGAATCCGGCCAGCGCGAAGTCCAACGCGATGGCGTGTCCCATCAGCCCCGCGCCGACCACAGCGATACGTTCGATGCCTGCCATTCGGTGCCCTCCTCTGAGCATTGGAGTGTACCGTTGCAAGCCGGACGTGTCCACAGGGGTGCCAAATCGAGACACGAGGTTTAGAATGTGGCCGCGAACCGTCCAGCGAGGAGCAGTACATGGCCAACAACGTACTCACCGTGGGAAACGCCAAAATCATCTCCCTGCACGACACCGTCATCCCCAGCAGGATGACCGACTTCATCCCCGGCACCAAGCCGGGCGACTGGAAGAAGTACCCCAAGGAAGTGGACGAAAAGGGCTTCGCGCGGAAGCCCATGAACATCGCCGCGTTCCTGGTCATCACTCCCAAGCAAAAGGTTTTGGTTGACGCGGGCATCGGCCCGGTGCCCTTCCCCAGTTCGCCCGACCTCGTCGGCAGCATGCTTGGGCGGCTCAAGCGGACGGGCGTACAGCCGGAGGACATCGACATGGTGTTCGCCACGCACGTCCACCTCGACCACATGGGCTGGTGCGCGGTGCTCGACGGCAACAAGCTCACCCGCACGTTCCCCAGGGCGAAGTACGTTGTGCCCCAGACCGACTGGGACTCGCTGTTCAACCCCAAAGCCGTCTATAAGCGGCGGCCGAAAGACACGTCCGACCAGGGTATGGAAATCATGTCATGGTCGAAGCCGCTGGCCGAGCGCATGGCCATCTTTGGAAACATCGAACACACCACCGAGGACGGGCAGAACATCACCCCCGAACTCAAGGTGATGGACACGCCGGGGCATACACCGGGTCACCAGAGCGTGCTGCTTAGTTCAAAAGGCGAGCGCATCTTCTTCCCCGGCGACGCCATGCACTTCCCCGTGCAGCTTGACGTACCGGAGCGCATCGTGGGCGCGGACGTGCATCCCAAACTGGGTGCAAGAACGCGCTCACGTGTCAGCAAGTGGATGGAAAAAGAGGGCGTCATGGTGGCGTCCTGCCACTTCCCCGCGCCCGGCTTCGGACACGTTGTGCGCGGCAAGGGCCGCCGTTACTGGCAGCCGCTCAAGCCGAAGTAGGCGTTGTGTCCGGCGACCGCCGGACTCAGAGTTTGTGGCTTCAGGTAGCGCCGGGAGCGTGCCGGTGGATGGGCTCGACGCTCACACCAAGTCTGGGCCAGATAAAGAAGCGGCCGAGGTCGAGTCGTACCTGCTTCGCCCATCCGACCAAACGGCTGGACACGAACAGGTCTACGTCGTCTTTCGACAGCGCCGAGTACGACCGGAGGTTTTTCCCTTTGAGGTAGGTGTCGACCGACACCTCGGGTTTGCCGCCTCAGCCGATGGGTGGTATGAAATCAATAGCGACCCTACCGCCCTTGCCGCGGATGTACTCCAGCGCTTCGTTGGTCAGCTCAATATGCATTCACACATCCTCTAGTGGTTCTTATGCTATTGGATGCAGTACCCTGCACATCGCTTCGAATTTACACAAACCGGGCGGCGGCCATGGTGCCCACGCCGATGGTGACGAGCACGGCGGTCATACGCCCGAGACGGGCCAGCTTCTCCGACGTTTCTTTCATCTCGGCCATCTCTTCGGGCGTGGGAGGTCGGCCTTCCATCGCTACCGCCATGTTTTCCATCTTTTTAGCCGCGGCACCAGTCATGCCACCGGTTGCCGCACCAAGAATCGAGACAATCAATCCAATGAGGATGGCATAGCCCCAGCCAGTGTCAAACCAGAAGCTTGGCGACCGTACACGGAAGGCAAGCACTATTCCGGCAGCTATGGTGATGAACGATGCGATACTCATGTAGCGTACCAGCACGGGAGCGAGTTTACGCATTACCGGCCCTTGTACCGCAGGACCGAGCGCTCTCAGGTTCGGTTCCAAAATCACGGCTAGAAAGATGGCTCCTCCTACCCACACAACTCCCGGGATAATATGCAGCAGTCGTAGGACTACCAGTTCTGCATCCATATACCGTGCCTCCTTACGTCTATAACTTTTTAGGCTTTGCGCGCCTCTGACATCTGTTGCGCGTGCTCTTGCAGATGGGAAACGATGTGAGACTCCAGGAAGCCCCGCAACGTAGTTTCTTCATCGCCGCGCCGTCGCTTGACGTCCAGATCAGCGTCTTTCAAAGCGGAAATGTTAGTAACACACAGTTTTTTGGATTCCCGCAAGCCCTTTTGGATGCCTGCTAGCGACTCCCGACCGTATTTCTCCACCGCGGCCAGACGTACTTCGCCTTCCGGCGGGGTTCTCTTGGTTGGAATTTCGCCGCCGTTTTGTGCAATAGACTTCACTTTGGTTGTCCAAAAAGGGCCCATCTCAATAACGTGCCCCATCACCTGAGCCGGCGACCATTCTTCTCCACCCGGAGAGCGCCTCAAATCCGACTCGGAGATGCCACGAAGGGCTACGTCCAGCGTCTCGTAGCCAATCTCTACCTGTTGAATCAGTTTCTTGACTTCTGTTCCTGCCATTTTGTCCTCGGCTTTCTCTATTCTGCTACTGTCCCACCATCCACAATCATAGTATGTCCATGAACATACGACGCCTTCTCTGAGCATAGCCAGATAACCACATTGGCTATTTCTTCCGGGGTGCCGTAGCGTCCCAGTGGCACCAGTTTCAGCCAGTCCTGCTCGGCTTCGGGAAACTTCTTCCAGTAGTCTTCGTTGCCCTGAGTGCGGATGATACCAGGGCAGATGGCGTTGATTCTGATGCCTTTCGACGCGTACTCCAACGCGGCGGAGCGCGTCAGGCCGACGATGGCATGTTTGCTGGCCGAGTAGGCAGACTGGGTCTCGTAGGAGACGATGCCGCGCATGGATGAGGTATTCACGATGGCCCCGCCGCCCTGCTCCAACATGCGTGGTATCTGGTACTTCATACCCAGCCATACGCCCTTCACGTTCACGGCAAAGGTGCGGTCGAAGTCTTCCTCGGTAAGTTTGTCTATGGTGACGCCAGCCGACACGACACCGGCGTTGTTGAAGGCGAAGTCGAGACGACCGAGACGGTCTACGGTTTCATCTACCATGTCCTCCACATCGGTCAGGCTCGAAACGTCGGCACGGATGAATACAGCCTTGCCGCCGTCTTTGCCTATGGTCTGGACGGTCTGCTGTCCACCGACCTCGTTCACGTCCACAACAGCCACCGCCGCGCCCTCTTTGGCGAACCGCAGCGCCGTTGCTCTACCGAGCCCAGAGGCACCGCCGGTAACGAGCGCTACTTTGTCTTCGAACGACACACTCACCCCCTGAACCCCAGATCCTTCACTTCGCTCAGAATGATATTTCGTGTCACTTGAAGGCGAGTGCGCGGGCTGGGTTGTGGACGAGGATTTTATCTACTTGTTCCTGGGTGACACCGCGTTTTTTCATGCGCGGGACGATGTTGCCGAGGATGTGGCCGTAGCCCTTGCCCGCATAGGCGCTGAGTTGCCGTTTCTGGCACACGTCTTGCGCGACCACCACCTGGTCTATGTGGCCACCCTCAATAAGGAATTCTATGGTCTGCATGCGCTGCACGTCGTTCATCAAACGAAGTTCGTCACCCATGTATTCGACGCCGGTGGCCTCGATGCCAAAGATGTCGTATTCGAGAAAGCAGCCGGATTCGGCCAGGCGTTTGAGCGCCTTGCGGTCTTCGATGGCGAAGTCGAGATGTCCCATGATGACGTTCTTGGGGTTGACGCCCGATTCGGTCAGTACGTCCAGAATCTCCATGGGGCCGTCGTCGTGCTGACCGGGGTGGATGGAGATGGGCGCGCCGGTCTCCATCTGGGCCTTGGCGGCGGCACGCAGGACTTTCTTCTGGTTGGGGGTGAGCGGCCAGACGTTACCAAGTTCGCCGATGAGGCCCGCCTTCACACCGGTGTCACCGACGCCGACGGTGATTTCGCGGATGAGTCGCTCGGCGATTTGGCCTTCGGAGCGGTCGTCCATATCGTTCGGGTGTGCGACGGGCACGTAGTGTCCTGCGCCCATGATGATGTTCAGACCAGTGGCACGCGAGATGCGGGTGAGCGCCAGGGGGTCGCGAGCGAGGTCGGGGTTGGTGGTATCCACCAGGGAGCCGCCGCCGTTGAGTTTAAACTCCATAACCTCTTTGATGGCATGGTCAACGTCGAAGAGGTAATTGTTGTCGAGGTTGTAGTACCACGCCTGCTCCATCCGTCCAATCATGTCTATGGTCAGTGGAGCGTGGATGTCGGCCCGCCTGCTGGCCTCCTCGGGCATCTGGAAGTAGCAGGACAGGTCAATGAGCAGGTGTTCGTGAGTCAGGGTGATACCGAGCTGGCCGGGGTCCATCGGCCCCAGAACAGTCTGCACTTTTCCGGACAGGTTGGATTTTCCTTTGGGCATGGTTTCCTCCTTCGGTGTAAAGCTCTGTACATCGCAGTCCAGAGCGGCGCAAGTGTAGCAGCGCCTCAGATAGCGGTCAACGAGTGGGTATCTCGACTGGTTTCGCCCCAATCTGCTACTGTAACGGCGATGAGTGCTACGAAGAAAAAGCAGCCTGAGAGTCGGTTCGCCGGCGTCGGGGATGCAGCGGTACAGGCGAAGACTGGCAAGACGTGGCAGGAGTGGTTCGTGGTGCTGGATACGCAGAAGGCTTCCGACTGGCCACACCCGCAAATCGCGAGCTATCTGAACGAAACGCAGGGTGTGTCGGGATGGTGGTCGCAGATGGTGACCGTGGGCTACGAGCAAGCACGCGGACTACGCCAAAAGCACGAGACGAGCACAGGCTATCAGGTGAGCGTGAGCAAGACCTTACAAGTGCCATTAGCCCAGGCGTATGAGCTATGGGCGGATGAGAAGGCCCGCGCGGGGTTGATTCCGGGCCAGTCCATCACCGTGAGGACGGCCAACGTGAACAAGAATCTTCGCGCCTTGTGGTCGGGTGGCTCCTCCACCATCGAAGTGCAGTTCTACGACAAGGGCATAAGCAAATGCCAGGTGGTCATCCAGCATAACAAGTTGCCCGACGCTGACAAAGCCGCAGAGATGAAAGCGTACTGGAAAGCCGCTTTGGAACACATGAAAGAGTCCTTATAGCTTGTGAGAAAGGCAGAAATATCTTGGCTACGATCCTGTTAGAAAACGCGACCCTTATAGACGGCACGGGAGCCGACCCAAAACGCGGCGTCTCGGTGCTGGTCGAGGATGGACGCATCCAGAGCATCTTCACCGACAAGTCAAAGCGCCCTAAGGCCGACAAGGTCATCGACCTGTCCGGCATGACGCTGATGCCAGGCCTGACCGACGCGCACGTTCATCTGGGCGCGCTGGGCGTCAACTCGCCACGGACGCAGTCGCCGGAGGACAACCTGACGTCCTACGTGCTGGACGTTGTCGAGAACATCGAGACGGCGCTGCAGGAGGGGTTTACGACGGTACGCGACGCGGGCGGGCTGGACCCTGCGTTCGCCTTCGCGGTGGAGTCCGGTCACATCAAGGGGCCGCGCATCCTGCCGTCGGGTTCGTTCATCTCCCAGACGGGCGGGCACGCGGACTTCCGCGACCGGTTCGACGACCGACCGCCGCGCGTGGTGCCGGGCATCCTAGCGGGGCCTGTGCTGTGCGACGGGCCGGACGCGGTGCGGGCGGCAGCGCGGGAGCAGCTCCGCAAGGGGGCAAGCCAGGTGAAACTGATGGGTTCCGGCGGCGTGGTGTCGCCGAACGACCCGCTGGAGGGGACGCAGTTCACGGTGGACGAGATGCTGGCAGCGGTGCACGAGGCGCGCGCGGTGGGAACGTACGTGATGGCGCATTGCCACACGTCGCCGGCGGTAAACAACGCGCTGGACGCGGGCATCCGCTCCATCGAGCACGGCAGCATCCTGGACGAGGCGACGGCGAAGCGCATCGTTAAAGAGAAGGCGTTCATGGTGCCGACTATCCACATCATCGAGATGCTGGGTGCGAATTCGACTGCGCACGGTCTGTCGCACTATAGCTTGCACAAGCTGGACAAAGTACGCTCGCAGCTACCGCTGAGTGTGGCTTTGGCTGCCAAGACAGGTGTAAGTCTAGGTTCTGGCAGTGATTTCCTAGGCAAGAAACAGTCGAAGCGGGGACTGGAACTGGTCTCGAAGGCAACCGTACTAGGCGAAATGGCGGCCATCGTGAGCGCGACGGGCACGAACGCTCACCTGTTCAATATGGAAGACCGTATCGGTGTAGTAAAAGAGGGCAGGGACGCCGATCTCATCGCAGTGGCAGGCGACCCGCTTTCCAACATCGGGGTGCTGGTGGACGCTGCGAACGTGAAGCTGGTGGTGAAGTCGGGTACCATAGTCAAGAACACGCTATAAGTCAGGAGTACGTGCAGGTCATGGCAATGAGGGTTTACTGGAAGGAATGGAAGCGCGGAGAAAAGCTTATCCTTTCCGACGAGGAACGAGAGGAGGAGGTGGGCGGCTTCCGCAAGACTCCACGCGGGTACGACGCCTTCGCACGTACGTTTGGCTACGACCCTGGTCGTGCTCAGAAGGACATGGCTTCGCCGGAAGAAGCCAAGGAGTTCGTGGAGTCATTCCATCCCTGGGACCTATTCACACCGGATCAGGTAACAGTGGAGCCGGATGTGGTGCCGATGCCCAAGGAAAATAGCTAAGGTTAAGCTTAGACTCTCCAGCGGCGCCAATCGGCTTCGAACCGCTCTTTGCCGCGATGCCACCGTACGGACGGTGACAGGTACGCAACGTCAGGCTTCCCTTCGCTCAAGAAGATTCCTTTTACCATCGCCGCCTTTTCGGACGTATACCCGATGAAGCAGTACCCTTCGCCCGTGAACTCCTCTAGGGAGCTGCCGTTGACATCTGCGGCGATGTTATGCGCAACGACTTCGCCACCAGCCGAGGCGAACACTCCTGCCTTAGGCATGGGTTTGCCGTTGGCCATGGATATCGTCGTAGCATCACCAATGGCGTAGATGCCCTTCTGCCTGGTTTCTAATGTCTTCGCATTCACCGGTATCCAGCCGGAGTCGTTCACCAGCCCTGCTTCCCTTACTTGTCGCGCGCTACGATGCACAGGAATGGTTACGACGAGGTCGTACCGCTCTCGTTTACCTGACGCGAAGCCAATCTCGCCAGCATTCGGGGCAACGGACGAGATTTGTTCACCTGCGTGGAGACCGATACCGCGGCGCTCCAACAGTGTACGAAGCGAAGTCGGGGCATCGGGGCCGGCCACGCCGAGCGGTGTCGGTTCAGGGGTGAACACGTCAATCTCGACACCCTTGCGGATGCCACGCTGAACCAGTGCATCTTCCATCAAGAACGCCATCTCGAACGGCGCTGGCGGGCATTTGTACGGCAGGCCGCTCACGGCGATGGCGATGCGGCCGCGTTTAAAACGACGAAGTGCGTCGCGCAGCTTGCGGGCAGTTTCAATGTTGTAGAAAGAGTGCGCCTGCGCTGATCCGGGAACGGCGTCCCAGTCGTACACGGCGCCCGTGGCGATGACAAGGTAATCGAAGGGATATTCGCCACTATTAGTCTTCACACGGCGGGTGGATATGTCAATTGCTTCTACCTCAGCTTGCACGTAATTCACTCCACGCTGTGTGAGTGCGCCAAGCGACCGCGAGACTTTCAAAGGTTCGCGCTGCCCTACTACTAACCAGGGTAACGAGCCGCACAAATACGTCCGCTTTTTGCGGTCTATGAGTGTCACATTGTGGCTCGCCCCTAACAGTTTTCGTGCTGTTTGGGCAGCTGCCGCGCCACCAAAACCTCCACCTACGATTACTACGTGCTTATCTGACATTCGGTGCCTAATACCCCTAATCCCATATTCGAAATTCACCGAAAAAGAACGGACGGCCACAGTAAATTGCGGCCGTCCGCTTCCTATCTGACCGGTGTCGGAGTTAACTTATGCAGTCAACTCGGTTTGAAGTCGAATTATCGTGCGGCTTTGTTAAGCTCGGCACCTGCACTGAAGCCCACGCGCTTATGTGCGGGAACGGTGATGAGTGAACCGGCACTTCCTCCGCGAATCGGTCGCACACGACGTGCCTTGACCTTGCGTATCTCGAAGGTACCGAAGCCGGTGAGGACAACTCTGTCGCCAGATGCAAGGGCTGCTTGAACGCTTTCCAAGACTGCATTCAATG
>JAQBWG010000031.1 GCA_027625225.1 Chloroflexota bacterium
GAGGTTGCGGTAGGAGTTGGCGTGGGACTGGGATCGAAATCCAGAATTGCCGTGGGGGTAGGGCTGGAGCTCGACACGGTCGGTGTTGGCTCTATATCAGGTGTTCCGGTAGACGTTGACGTTGCGGTGGAGTCCGGTATCGTGGTGGTCGTTGTCATTGAGGTTGCCGTGGCGTCCGGTGCTGCGCCTGCAGGGCCAATCAGAATAACTGTTCCCGGGCTATCTGCGGCCGTGAAGAAATCTTCCAGGATAGGCCCGTCCCCCTGAGAGGTCGTCCACAACTCGCCGTCCACGAAGAAGGAAACGCGGTCGCCGTGCCCGATGTTCGTCGCAACATCTCCACAAAGCTTGGGGACATCAAAGAGGACTCCTAGTGCGCCCTGTTCGATTCCAGCCGCATCCCAGCCGCCACAGGGAACACCTTCGAGATGCATAGTCCAACGCCCCTCCACTTCCGGCGGCCCGTCTACAGTGATCGGCTTGAGCGAAGGGTCGCAATCGGCTGCCAGCGCGATGAGTACGAGCAGCAAAGGCAGCCAGCGGTGCCAATGCAGACTACTCTTGAGCCGAGGAACGGCACTTCCACGTTTGTGCGGCTGGTGGGTCACTTTATGTCGGTCGCGTTTAGAACTGTTCAGTCTCCTAGCTCATGATTGTTGTTTGGTCGGCGGCGTAGCGTTCCATCTGGTCAACCACGTCGAGTCCAACCCAGTCGCTCCATGCGGCGAGCAGTTGCTGGGTGACGGGGCCGGGCTTGCCGTCACCGATGACGCGCTTGTCGGCTTTCGTCACCGGCAGCACACAGATGGGGGTGTTGCACAGGAACGCTTCGTCGGCGGTGTAGAGGTCGTAGGGTTGCAAGTCTTCTTCCGAGAAGGGGATGTTCAGCCGCTCGGCCAGTTCGATAACGGCCATACGGGTGATGCCTTGGAGCAGGGTGTTGTCGCCGGGCGTGCGGAGGACGCCGTCGGTGACGATGAAGAAGTTGTAACCGGTGCCCTCGGTTAGGTTGCCGTTTTCGTCGGTGAGGACAGGCCATGATTCGGGGTCGATGTCGTGCGCTTCCAATTCGGCCAAATTGAAGTTCATACGGCTATAGTGCTTTATCTTGGGGTCGAGCGATTGCGACGAGTAGCTTCGCGTCCTGGGGACGACGATGTGGGCACCGTTCTGGTAGTAGGGCGCGTAGCTGGCGAAGGGCACGGGCACGCACTGGATGAGCACCGTAGGAGGGACGCCGTAGACGCGGAACCCAGCAACACCACGGGTGACGGCCTGCCAGATGTGCCAGTCGCCGACGTCTTTCCGGAGGTGTTCGTTGCGACGGATGCACTCCTCGCTTATGTCGAACTTCTCTTCTTCGGACAGGCGAGGGTCAATACGTACAAATTTTAACGAGCGGTAGAGTCGCTCGATATGTTCCCGCATCTTGAACGACTTGCCGTTGAAGGTGCGACCTATGTCGTAGATGGCGTCGGCTACATAGAATCCTCTGTCCAGCGGGTCGATTTTTATCGTGCTTCGTGGCACCCACTCCCCGTTGAAGTAGGCGACTGTGTCTGGAATCCCTGTCATTTCTTATGTAGCACTCCGTGGTTTGATTGGATTGCGTTATTACTTGCCGAAGCGTTCGGCCTGGTCGGCGATGTCGAGCCCAACGCGCTCGCTCCACGCGGCCAGTAACTGCTGGACGATGGGGCCGGGTTTGCCATCGCCGATGGTGCGGTTGTCGGCCTTGGTCATCGGCAGGATACAGGTCGGCGTGTTGGAGATGAAGGCTTCGTCGGCAGTGTACAGGTCGTAGGGCTGCAGTTCTTCTTGGGAGACGGGGATGCCGAGCTGTTCGGCGACTTCGAATACTGCACCACGGGATACACCCTGGAGCAGCGAACTGTCGCCGGCGGTGCGTATGACCCCGTCGGTAACGATAAAGACGTTGTAGCCGGATCCCTCAGTGAGGTTGCCCTTCTGGTCGAGCAGCACAGGCCAGCCCAGAGGGTCGATGTCCTGCGCCTCCAGGTCGGCGAGGTTGAAGTTGAGGCGGCTGTAGTGCTTGACCTTGGGGTCGAGTTGGTCGGCGCTGTAGCTGCGGGTTTTGGCGACGACGAGGTGGCCGCCGGTCTTGTATTCGGCGGCGTAGGCGCGAAAGGGCACGGGCACGCACTGGATGATAACGGTGGGCGGGCTGGTGGGCGCGCGCCAACCACCGACGCCGCGGGTGATGCCCTGCCAGACGTGCCAGTCGCCGACTTGGGGCCGGAACTTTTCGTTGCGGGTGACAGACTCCTCGGAGAGGTCAATCATTTGCTGGACGGAGATGTCCAGGTCTATGCGAACGTGCTTCAGCGAGCGGTAAAGGCGTTCGACGTGTTCTTTCATCTTGAACGACTTGCCGTTGAAGGTGCGGGCGATGTCGAATACGGCGTCGCCGACGTAGAAGCCGCGGTCGAGCAGGTCGATTTTGCACTGGCTACGGGGTTTCCACTCTCCGTTGAAGTATGCGAGGGTGTCCGGAATGTTGCCTGCCATGGTGTCCTCCTGTATCTATTTCTGTGTGCTATCAGCTTTACGAAATGATGCTTTTTGATGTCCCGAAAGATGCCTTTTTCTTAGACGCTTGATGCCGAATGTTGATGTTTGAGGGCCTGCTCGACGACGTCTACGCCGACGGACTCGCTGAAGGCGGCGAGAAGCTGACGGCTGATTGTGCCGGGCTTGCCGTCGCCGATGGTGCGGTTGTCGGCTCTGGTTATGGGCAGGATAAACGCTGGTGTAGTGGTGAAGAATGCCTCGTCGGCGGTGTAAAGGTCGTAGGGCTGCAGGGTTTCCTGGGAGACGGACAGGCCGAGCTGTTCGGCCATTTCGAAAACGGCGGTGCGGGTGACGCCTTCCAGCAGGGCGTCGTTGCCGGGTGTCCGAAGGACGCCATCGGTAACGATGAAGACGTTGGAGCCGGAGCCCTCGGCGATGTTGCTCCTCCTCGATTGTTCTGACTCTCCGCCAAGAGATGGCGGGATTATAGCGCACTGACGGTGGCGATGTCAGAGCAGGCTGAGCAACGGTTGTACAATGCGGGGCGGCAGATAAGCGTGAGGATGGCAGATTGAGTACGAACGGCCAATACAAGGCATTGCTGGTGGACTGTGACGGAACACTGGCGCCGGTGGATATGCAGGTGACGCCGAGGGTGCGGGAGGCGGTCACGGAGCTTGCGAAGCTGATACCGGTGTGTATCGTGTCCAGCCGCGACCACCACAACATCCAGTGGCTCGCGTCTTCATTGGGGTTTACGGCGCCGCAGGTGTCGGAGGGCGGGGCGCGCATCTTCGACCCATTGAAGGGCGAGACGCTGTGGCGGGGCATCATGGCAGCTGAGGACTCAAAAGACATTGTGGGTTTTTTGGATGGTAACAAGCTGAGCTTTCTGGGTATAGACGGGTTGAAACGGGTGCAGTCAGCGGACGAGGTGACGGACTGGGAGGTGACACGTATCACGGCGACGAGTCTACGTCCGGAACAGGCTCAGAAAATCGCGGCAGAGTTCACAGCGAATCTGCCCAATGTGCATTCGGCGGTCATCATCCGGACGGATAACGACGACTGGATGGTGGATTTTACTCACGTAGACGCAACGAAGGCATCGGCGGCCGGACGAGTTGCGGGCCTGCTGGGCATCAAGCCGTCGCAGCTTATCGCGGCAGGGGACAGTTACAACGACCTGCCGCTGTTAGAAGCGTGCGGTTTGGGTATCGCGATGGGAAACGGGGTGGCGGAGCTGAAGGCGGGGGCAGACTACGTGGCGCCGTCTACATGGGAGGACGGACTGGCGACGGCGATCGAGGAGTTCGTGTTGCCAGCAGTGAATGGAACGCGTCTTTGACGGGCAAAACGTTTACGGCGTTGCTGCTGGACTTGGACGGGACGATTATCGGGCCCAATGAGGGCATCACGCGTTCCGTCGAGACGGCTATCCGGAGGGTGTCGGAGCAGGTGCCGGTAAGCATTGTGACCGGACGGGAGCCATACGATGTACTCCGATTCTCACGCCAGCTGGGCCTTGCCAGGCCCCAGGTGTGCGACGGGGGAGCGTCGGTACTCGACCCGGCGACAGGGGAGTACCTATGGCGTACGCCTATCCCACTGGAGGCTGCGCGGGAGGTGCTGGCGGCGCTGAACGGGCAGAGCACGGCGTTCATCGCGACGCATCAGACAGGAGTGGTGACGCATGAGTCGCATGGGCGCGGGTTGGGGGAGCCTCCGGATTACAACCGCATCTCAGCGCTCGATCTCTCGCGTGAAGGTGCAGAGGCATTGGCGGGCCGATTCAAGGGACACAGGCAGGTGAGTGTGGCGCTGGCGTACCTGCCGTATAACACGCTGTGGGCGGTGGATTTCACGCGAACAGGCGTGAATAAAGCGGCGGGTGCGCGGAAACTGGCTGAGCTTCTGGGGACGACATTGGAGGCGACGGCGATGGTTGGCGACAGCTACAACGACTTGCCGTTGTTCGAGTCGTGTGGAGTGCGGGTGGCGATGGGGAACGCGCCGGAAGAGATACGAACGATGGCCGACCATGTGGCGCCGTCTGTGGAAGAAGACGGATTGGCGGCAGCGATAGACCACTACTTGCTGCCGCTCCTGACGAAGAAATAAGCTATGCGAATCGGTTTCCCGTATCCTTCCCACATGCTGACTAAGGCGTAGCTCATCACTACGCAGACTTCGATACAAGTACACGCGGGCGGGCTGTCGCCTTTGCGGTCGTTCAAGTACAGGGACTACCGATTTTTGTGGAGCGGGACGGTACTGCACTCGGCGGCGCTGTGGATGCAACGGGTGGCGGTGTCGTGGCTGGTGTGGGAGTTGACTCACAGCGCGCTGTTCGTGGCGTTGTCGTTCTCATTGCCGCAGGTATCTTTCGTGCTGCTGGGGCCGTTCGTGGGGGCGGTGGCGGACAAAATAAACCGCAAGTTTCTGATTATCGGCGCACAGGTCATGATGTGTGTAGGAAATGCCGGGCTTGCCGTGTTGGTCTACACCGGGTCGGAAACTACGTGGTTGGTGATTCTCATCGCGATGGGTTTGGGTGTGGCGATGTCGACCTATTTCCTATCGGTCCAGGCGATGGTGTTCGATATCGTGGATCGCAAAGATGCGATGAACGGGCTGTCGTTATGGTTCGTTGGGATGCGGGCGATTAGCGCGGTTGGGGCCATTGCGGGCGGATTCATCATTGATTGGGTGGGTATCTGGCCCGCGTTCATGACCGCAAGCATTGTGTATGTGCTGGCAGCAGGCACGATGATGCTTATACGACACCGACCGAAACCGAGGACTGGACCGACGGTATCGGTGCTGTCGGACTTGAAGGACGGGCTGCGACATATTCTGGGGTCACGGGAACTGGCTGCACTGCTGGTTTTGACGACGATTGCGGAGGCGTTCGGTTGGGGTACACCTTCACTGCTGGCGATATTCGCGTCGGACAGGGTGTTCGATGTCGGGCCGAGGGGTTTAGGGTTTTTGAATGCAGCGTTCGCAATCGGAGGAATGGTGGGTGCGGCGGGCCTGGCGGCTGTGGGAGACTTCAGGCGTAAGGGTGCGGCTTTGGCGGTTGCACTGGTGATGACGGCAGTAGCACTGGCGGCCTTTTCGCAGGTGCCGTGGTTCGCGCTTGCTATGGTGCTGCTGATAGCCCTGGGCGCGGTGCTGGCTGTGTACGACACGGTGAACACGGTGCTCATCCAGGGAAATGTTGGGGAGGAAATGCGAGGGCGGGCATTGGGAGCGATTCAGATTGCGATTGGATTAGGCCCGGTGGGGCCGTTATTGATGGGGTTCGCGGCTGGATTTGTGGGCGTGCAAACTGCGGTGGGTATGGGTGCGGCCATTGTGTTGGTGGGGGCGATGGCTGTGTCGATGGCTGCGCCGGGGGTGCGCCGGATGGAGTCGGGTTAGGCGGGGACGATGCCGCCTTTGCCATCGGCGATAAGCAGGGTGGAGAAATCGTAGCCGCGGCGGCGAAGCTCGTCTCCACCGCCCTCGTTGCGGTCAAGGATGCTGAGCACTTTCACAACTTTGCATCCGGCCTTTTCGATGGCTTCGATAGCATGAAACAGCGATGCGCCTGAGCTGCAGGTGTCGTCTACAATGCCGACACGCAAGCCTTTTTTCAGAGAACCTTCTATGAGCTTGCCTGTGCCATAGTCTTTTTGTTCTTTGCGCACCAAAAGCCCATGTATAGGATGGTTGTCAAGGTGACTGGTGACGGCAACGGCGGCGACGATGGGGTCGGCGCCGAGTGTGGGGCCGGCGATTGCGTCAGCCTTAGTCGTCTTAAGCAATGGCAGGAAGGCGGTGGCGACAAGGTGGGCGCCCTTAGGGTCGAGGGTGAGCAGACGACCGTCAAAGTAGTAGGTCGATGTCCGGCCGGCGGAAAGCTTGAACTCGCCGAAACGAAGCGCTTCGAGCTCTTTTGCACGTTCAAGGATTTCTTCAATCAAATTAGCAGGCATATATGTAGTGGTCGGGGTGGGCAGACTTGAACTGCCGACCTCCACGTCCCGAACGTGGCGCCCTACCGACTGGGCCACACCCCGACGCGGCGTATTGTATCAGTCGGCGACGTGCGCGGCCACGTCTTGAGTTGGCGTTTCTTCGGGCTCTGTAACGGCGTTGCTGGTACGAAGAGGAATCTCTTTCAGGAACAGTGTGATGATGATGGCGATGATAGTGACACCCAACGTCACAAGGAAGACATCGCTCAGGGCCGAGGTGAGAACTTCGCGCAGGGTGTGGACGATTTGCTGGGCGATGTCCATCCCGTTGGCACCAGATTCAGTTAATGTATTTTCGAGTGCGGTGAGGGCCTCAGAGTCAACGAGGACACGAGGGTTGCGGCTGATGTCAGCGATGAGGTCCGGGGTAAGGGCCGTAGTGGCTTGTGGTTCGAGTTCTTCGGCTACGTTGGCTGCGAATCGGGCGGCCATGACGGTGCCGAGGACGGCGAGGCCAACGGTGCCGCCGATAGACCGCATGAACTGGACGGCAGAGGTGACGACGCCGAGCTGGTTATGGGGTACGGCGTTCTGGACGGCGAGAGAGTAGGTGGGCAGGGACATGCCTAGGCCGAAGCCCATGAGAATGATGTTCAAAATGGCCATACCCCGGTTGGTGTCAATGTCCATTTGGGAACTCAGGAATAGGCCTGCGCCGAGGATGGCAAGGCCGATAAGTGAAACATATTTGTAGTGGCCTCCGAAACGGGCCATAAGCTGTCCGGCTAGAGAAGCACCGACGACGGTTCCCATCATCATGGGGGTGAGGATGCTACCGGTGCTGGTCGGTGATTCACCCAGCACACCCTGAAAATACAAGGGTACAAAGACTGAGCCTGCGAACATCCCAAATCCGGAGAAGAACACGGCAAATACGGATACGGCGACGATGGGGTTTTTGTATACACCCAATGGCATGACGGGGTTCCGTGCTCGTTGCTCCCAGAATATAAAGGTTATGGTGCAAAGAGCAGCAACAACAACCATGGCGATGACTTGGGGTGAGGACCAGGGGAAAGAGCTACCACCCCAGGACAGGCCGAGTACCAGAGTGGATACACCGACGACCAAAAGTGCAATGCCAAAGAAGTCGATGTGCCGCTCTTTGACCGTGGATTTAATGTTGGGGAAGAATTTCACAAAAAGCAGCATAATAGGAACGCCGATGGGTACGTTGATGAGGAATACCCAGTGCCAGGAAAGTGCGTCGGTGATGAATCCTCCAACCACAGGGCCCACGATGGATGCGATTCCAAAAGTGGCGGCGATAAATCCCAAGTACTTGCCACGGTCAGCAGGTGGGAAAAGATCTCCGACGGCGATAAAGGCGTTGGCGAAAAGGATGCCTCCACCTACGCCTTGAAGTGCACGAAATAGGATGAGCTGGTTCATGCTCTGGCTGATGCCGGCGAGGATAGAGCCGATGATAAATATGGCCGCACCACCGATGAAGAAGATTTTGCGGCCGTAGATATCGCTCAATTTGCCGGCAACAGGGATTATCGCGGTGGACGTAACGAGGTAGGCGGTGGTAACCCAGGTAAACTTATCGAATTCACCGAGGTCGGCGATTATGCGGGGCATGGCTGTGCCGACGATGGTTTGGTCTAGGGCGGCAAGGAAGAGTGCCAATAAAACGCCGCCCATAGTGATAATGATTTGACGTCTTGGTAAGACAGGAAAATCGTCAGCGGGTGGCGCCCAAGCAGACGGGTCGTCAGCCTGGCCGGCCGAATTGGCCACGTGTATGTCCCTCCCTAGCTTGGTCACACGGGTCAGTTTTTGGGTAGGTTATGGACGCGTGTGCGTCCGCACTCTTCTCAAGGTGTTTTTGACCCGTTTAGGCCTCATTATATATCTCTATTTAGCCGTGCCTGAAATCGTGAAGAGCAATAAACCAGCAATATACCATGTGAACTTGGAGTCGTTGCGGTTGAGGTCGGATTTGAAACACGAAAAATAATATTCAGTATTGCTCTTGAGATAGGTATATGCTCCTAGAAGTCTATATATAAGGCAGAGTAGAATCACCAATCTCAATTGGTTTTGGCGCAAAAACGTCTGATTGAATGGAGGCCTCGTCTACATTCATTATGAATGAGGAACCGCAGATAGAACGTCGCCCTAACGAAGAGGGACAGGCGAGAGTCGCCAGAACGGCGTCCATACATCGTCCGCTTGCGAGGGTAGTGCAGGCCGGCATGGGAATCGCCAAGCCTCCGAAGACGCTTGGCGTTGGCGGAATAGTAGTGGGCTTCATGCTCGTTATAGGCATCGGAACTTTACTTTTGTCGTTGCCTGGGGCACGGCAGCCGGGTACGGACTGGGATCCCATTGTGGCTTTGTTCACGGCGACATCGGCGGTGTGTGTTACCGGACTCGAAGTCACGAATACCGGAGAATACTGGAGCACATTCGGACACGTCGTCATCGCGGGGCTGATTCAGGTCGGAGGCATCGGAGTTATGACCGCCTCGCTGCTTATCCTGCTTCTGCTCAGGCGCTCTATTTCTCTACGAGACAGGTTCCTGGTTCGGGAGGCGTCGGGCATAGCTCGTATTCACAGCGTGGCGGGCCTAGTCTTAATAATCACACTGTCAACGATCATTATCGAAGTAATCGGCGGTATTGCCCTGTGGTATCAGCTTTATGCCCGATACGACGCCCCTAACTCGGTATGGTTGGCTACCTTTCACACTATCTCCAGCTTTAATAACGCAGGGTTTGAGATATTCCAGAACGGTTCGAGTTTGAGCAGCTTTGCGGGCGATGCCGTTTTCCTGTTTACCACAGGGATACTCATCGTCGCGGGAGGCTTGGGAATGCTGCTTCTTCTGGACATGGCGAGCAAGCGCAAATGGGGAAAATTCACTTTCAACACTCGAATCGTACTAGCTACAAGTGCGATATTGCTGGTATTCGGATTCCTGACGATATTTTTCTTCGAGTACACCAATCCGCAAACGCTCGGGAATATGAGTGTCACTGAGAAAGCAACGAACGCTGCATTTCATTCGGCAAGTCGAACCGCAGGCTTCGCTTCTATAGACGTGAATAAGGCAAATGAGGAAACACAGTTCATCAAGATCATCTTGATGTACATCGGTGGAGCAACCGGTTCCACGGCCGGCGGCATTAAGGTGACCACCTTTGCGGTGCTGGTGCTGGCGACCTTCGCGGCAGTACGCGGGTATGAGAATGCGACGGTGTTCGGGAGAAGAATTTCCCATCGAATTGTGTACAGAGCAGGAGCAGTTGCCGGTCTTTATGCAGTCCTTATATTTTTGGGGGCATTCGTGCTTATCATTACGGAAGAGTTTAACTTCCGCGAAATTCTCTTCGAAGCGGTAACTGCCAGTGGCACGGTGGGATGGACGACAGGCATTACGTCTGAACTATCTCAAGCGGGACGAATTACACTAACCGTGCTTATGTTCGTCGGGCGGTTAGGGCCACTGACTCTGGCATACATGCTAGGGCAGCGGGCCAAGGAGCCGTTATACGAACAACCTGAGTCAGAAGTAGCTATCGGGTAGTAGAGTTACTTCTACTCCATGCGTGAGCCGCCCCATGACGGAGAGGCTCCGGCGGCGGTCGGCTCGACGATAACGTCAACTACGGCTGCTTTGCCACTATTGTATGCACGTTCCAGAGCAGGTTTTATTTGCGCCGGATCTTCGACCCGTTCTCCATAACCTCCGAGCGATTCGGCCATACCGGCGAAGTTGGTGAAACCGAGTTCGCGGCCAGGCTTGCGTTGGTTGGGGGTGCGGGCAGTCCAGCCTGCATTGTTGCTGACAACAGTCACGAAGGGGATGTTGTGACGAAGGGCTGTGTCCAGCTCAATAGCATTCATGCCCATCGAGCCGTCGCCGTGCAGGACGAGTACCTGTTTATCCGGTTTGGCGACTTTGGCCCCGATGCCGTAGGGAAGACCAACTCCCATGGTGCCGGTGACGCCAGAGTTCAAACGATGTCCGGCAACGAAAGTGGGGATGGACTGCCGTCCGAAGTGCAAGATTTCGTTTCCATCTACCGAGATGATGGCGTCACGGTCAACGAACTCGCGTATCTCTTTGCACAGGCGCAGTGGATGAATCGGCTGCTGGTCGGAGTTGAGTATGGCTTGCATCTGGGCAGTCTTCTTGTCGTTGTACTCGCTGAGTTTAGATATCCATGGCGATTCTAGCTTGGCTACGAACTTATCTTTCTGATTGTTGGCTTCGGCAACGAGTTGTCCGAGTGCGAGCTTTGCGTCAGCGGCGATGCCAAGGTGGATAGAACGGTTGTGGGCCAGTTCGCCTTCGTCAATGTCTATCTGAATAATCTTGGCATCTTTGGCGAAACGAGCACCGTACTGCATCATCCAGTTGAGGCGGGTGCCAACGACAAGGACGACATCGGCCTCACGTATTGCGGTGCTTCGTGCCCCGGGGAAAGAGACCTTGTGGTCTTCGGGAGCCAGTCCACGAGACATGGGGGCGGTGTAGAAAGGGGTGTTGGTGGCGCTGACGAACTGTTCGAACTCGGGCGCACCGCCCGAGAAAAAGACGCCTCCTCCTCCGAAGATAAGGGGGCGTTCGGCGCTGGCGAGGAGGTCAATAGCTTCTTTAATGGCTCCGGGGTCAGCGGCGGGCTTCGTCTTGTGGTTGGAACGTGACGGGACGATGACTTTATCCTCGTCCACTTCTTCATAGAGAACATCGGCACCGCAGTCTATGTAGACAGGGCCGGGCCTGCCTGCTGTCGCCTGGCGAAACGCGGTGCTCACGATTTCGGGGTAGCGTTCGGCCATGGTGGGTTGATGGACGAATTTGCACAAGGGCT
>JAQBWG010000032.1 GCA_027625225.1 Chloroflexota bacterium
TCAGGACAATACCAATTGATGGAGCTACGCGTTTCATACCAACCTCTTTGTTCGTCAAGCTGCCACGCTGACTCACGTTTAGAATGCGTTAAGCCCCTCACTGTATCCCAGCGCTGTCAATATAGTTTTGTAAATCACAATCACAGATACGCGATAGCTTCCTCTCTGACGGAGAGAAACCACGGGTTATGACGGGCGCCGGTTATCGTCCGAATGTAGGAGAGGAGCGTCGGTTGCCTTTGCTTTCAAAGAAGTCCATGTCTATGGCAAAGGCGGCGGCAAGGACGAGCGCCCAGAGCTTGGGGTCGGTGGTGGTGGCTTCGCGCTGAACGTGGAAGGTATCGGCGTCGGTGGCCATTTCACGCAGGACGCCGCTCCATTTTTTGGTGACGCGGGCGACTTCCCTGTCGTGTTGGCTGACGATGAAGGTGTTGGGCTTCATGAGCGGACCAACGATTTCGGCTATGGGTTTGCCGGAGGGGTCGTGCACGCTGAATTTGCGCTTGAGTATGGCGAAGCGCCGCTGGAGTGAGCCGAGGGGCTGGCCATGTGAGTCGGTGACGTGGAGGTGGGAGAACAGCCAAAAGAAGCCGCGCTTGGCCTGCAACACGGGGGTTTTAGCGTTGTCGATGAAGTGGAAGGTGAGCGGCCGGTGGGTGGCCAGGAATTGGCGGGCGAGCCAGTTGGACTCTTCGTAGGCGTAGAGCACCGGTTCGCCGGAGCCACTGCTGACGGTGTAGCGGTTGGAGGTTTCGAAGCCGGTGAAGACTTCGATGCCTTCTACTTTCTGGCGAACGATGAATTCTTTATGGTCTGCAAGGGTGTCCATAGGGCACCTCCATTCGGAAAGTTTACCATCCGAAAAGAAACTGCCCCCGCAGCGATGTGCTGCGGGGGCAGTTTACGTTCCTACTGTTCAGGGAAACGACTTAGCGTTCAAGCCAAGCGTTGGCATAGTACGGGAAGGCCTTCACCTCAAAGTTCTTCAGCGCCGCCGTCGCGGGGTAGATGCTGTAGAACACGCCCTCGTATACTGCGGGAACAGCCTTGAAGAACTCTAATTGAATCTCGTCCAAAAGTCGGAACTTCTCATCGTCGGTAGTCGCCTGGGCGAACTGCGAGCGCAGTTCGTGCAGCTTGTCTATCTTGGGGAACAGCGGAATCGAAGCGCCAATGGCTTCGTGTTCCAGCGGGCTTGTGCTGTTCCAGTGCACGTCCCAGCTTGTTGCGACGTTAAAGCTTTCGGGGTTGCCGAACTTGGTTACGATGGTTGCCCAGTCAAGTGCCGGCATTTCCACGTTGAAGCCTATCTGTTCCAGCTCTTGCCTGACGACGAAGCCGGTCGGCGTGATGGTGGAGTAGTCGGTGGGGTTCAACAAGATGATGGTTTCCCCAGCGTATCCGGACGCGTCCAAAAGCTCTTTCGCCCTTACTTTGTCGTTAACGTTGTAGTATTCGTCCACGCCAGCGCTGGTTTCCCAGCGCGTGCCGCAGTAGAAGACTGCGCCGCATAGAGTCCAGAGGTCGCTCGGGCCAAGGGAAGTCATGATGGCTTCCATGTCCAATCCGGTCTGGACTGCCAAACGAGCATTGGTGTTGTCAAAGGGTGCCTGGCCGGGGATTAGGAACACGTTGCTCCTGTGACCCGGCTTGTACAACGGCACAGTCAGGTCTGCGTTGCTGTTTAACCGCTGGAAGAAATCGAGGCCTGCACCGTCCACGACGTCCCATTCGCCGGTCTCCAGACCAGCTATCTTGGTTTCTTCGTCGGGTATCTCAAGCCAGATAAGCTCGTCTATGTACGCGGTTACTTTTCCGGTATAGAGGCTGGACGGTTCGTCTCTGGTGGTAAAGCCCTCGTTGCGGTTGAGGACGATTCTATCGCCCTGTTCCCAGCGGACGAACTTGTAGGGGCCGGAGCCGACCCATTCTTCGACGGCGATGGCAGAGGTTACACCTTCGTCAATCCGGCTAGGCATAATGCGCGGGCTGCCATATGGCTTGGCCAAGCTTAAGATAACCGCACCGGTGCGTTTTTTCAGGTTGATGGTGAACGAGGTGTCGCTATTCACGACGAAGGAGTCTTCGTCCATGAACTCACCCATAAGTCCGGCGATGGAGTACCAGCCGTTTATCCAGCGGGTGTACGTGCTCTTTACGTCGCCCGCGGTAACGGGGGTGCCGTCGTGGAACTTCATACCTTCGCGAAGGGTGAAGTTCCAGGTCATGCTGTCGCTACTCACGTTCCAGGTATCCACCATGACGGGCTGGTCTTCGGTGTTTTCATCCCAGCCAAAGAGAGTTTCGTAGATGTGGGAGCCGACTGCGGTGGTCACATACGCGCCGCCAATCATCGGGTCCAATGTTGGAATACTCGCCTGGGAAACTATCCTCAGGGTGCCCCCAAATTTGGAGCCTTCACTCGTAGGTGTGGAGCCGGTTGTTGCCGTTGCCTGAACCACCTGCGTCGAATCGGTCGCAGTAGACTCGCTACAGGCCGCGGCAGCTAATACCAAGCTAAGAATCAGGACAAGCAGCCCCATGGATACCGTACGTTTCATTCCAATCCCCTTAAATTAAGTTCGTCAAGCTGTATAGATTTGTTTTTCCTAACGGATCTGGGCAAGGTTCGCACTGTTATGCTATAGCTGTCAACATTGTGAAGCTAATCACAATTTGTATGCAACGATGGGCACCAGACGGTACAGCGTGCTAGGCAGTAGGAACTGTAAGGTCACCCGACTCGATGAGGTGCTTGACATTGGCAAGCCGTGACTTCTCACGTTTGGAGAAGTCCATCCGAATCATGGGGTACATGAGCCAGCCCATAATCGGCCTCGAGGTGGCGTGGATGCTCAAAGAGACACTGGTGTCGTCGCCACTGGAGTGAAATGCCCATTCGGCCTCGCCGCGCATGGCAGATGTAGTGAACTTCACTCCGAACGACTTGTTCGGATCGAGCTGAGTGGTTTCCAAGTCGATTTCGATGGTCGAGCCGGGCACTTTGAGGACTTCTTTCCATGTGGTACCGACCTTCACTGAGCCGTCGCCCGTATTTGCTATGGATACGACATCGGGGTCAGCCTTGGGAAGCCAAGTCGCCAAGTCGCTGAGAACAGCAAAGACTTCCTCAGTTGGTTCGTTTATGGTGGCTGTGGCGTTAAAACGCATGATGCTCCCTTTGTTTCAGGTGACTCTCCGTTGTGACTATTTATTCGTCGGTAGATTTACCCTTTTTAGGTTTCCTGGCTCCGTTGCCGCCGTTCTTGTCGGTATTCTCAGGTATGTCAAGCTTAGGCCCCAGGGTAGTGGCAAGCCAGGCGTTGAACAGGCCACCGCCGGGGCCTCCGTCGCCGCCACCGCTGACCATGACGTCGGGGGTGATTTTAACTTTGCCATCGGAGACTTCTTCCAACACCTTGAGGATGGCAAGGCGTTCGGGACCGACCACCTTGGCCTGGGCGAGGTAGGCGTCAGCAGTAGCTTCACCGACCTTACGGACGGCGTCGGCATCACCGTCGGCGCGGGTTTTGGTGGAGTCGCGTACACCTTCGGCTTCGCGGCGGGCGGACTCGGCACGGTCGGCTGCCATCTCGATGGACAGCTTTGCAGCCACGACCTGCACCTGCTGGTCGGCGCGGGCTTTCTGTTCCTGTACGCCGATACGTTCGAGTTCGGCACGGGCTTCTTCTTTGTACTGAGTCTGCTGCTGGATGGCAATCTCTTTCTTCGTCTGGGTATCGAGCAGCGTCTGGTCAACGGCGATGTAGGCGATGAGGAGGTTTTGGGCCTCGACGAAGTAGTGGTGGAATTCGTCACGCGCCTTGGAGAGTGCCTGCTGCTGCAACTCGGAGCGTCCCTGCACGAAACCGATAGCCTTTTCCTCTCCCGCACGGTTGCGGAACGAGGAGTCTACCAGCGGGTGGACGATTTGCTCGATAAGATTTTCAACGGAGCCGAAGCGGGCGATGACGAAGGGTGCGTACTCCGGCCGGATGCGGATAATCATGCGAACGTCGACGTCGAGGTGGAAGCCGTCCCGGGAGGTTACCCGTAGTTGGGCGAATTTGAAGAACTCGGCGGCTTTTCCTTCCGCGCTGGGCTCGGGTTCGATAGGCACGGGTGACATGGCATCCATCCGCACCCTGGCGCCAGCCGCCCAGTCAATGGTGACGGCGCTGGTGGGTACGAGATAGGACGTGTAGGCGATGGGATTGAGGTTGTAGGTACCAGGCGCGACAGGGTCACGAAGGATGCCACGGCGTTCGCGGTCGGTGATGAGCAGCTTTTCGACAGCCTCATGGATGGGTTGCCGCAGGTCTTCGGGGGTGTGCGGAATCTCGGGCGGGCCGTCGCTGATGTCAAGTTCCTGGCCGACGTTGGACCGCAGGACGGCGACATAGCCGGGAGGAATATCGGTGATGGCGTGCTTTTCGACTTCGAACAACAAGGGGTTGATGTAGTAGTCGCCGGGCTGGATGGTGTCGAGCTGGGGACCACGGAAGCCGCCGCTATCGATGAACGCTTGCCCATCCTGGTAAAACTTATGGTGGCGGATGCGGGCGTTAATATCGGTGGGCGCTTCGGGCGGCTTGGGAGCCACGATGAAGCCGGGGGGCAAGGGAATGCCGTCCATAGCAACGATGACGCCGAGTTTACCCGATTCGATGCTGGTGGCGGCAAACTTTTGCACGCGGAACAGCTTGGTGTTGATTCGATAGACACCGGGTCGCAATATTTCGACCTGGGGCCCTTTCTTGCCGCCGTTCTCCAAGAAGGTTTTGCCGTCCTGATAGGAATCACAATCCACTAAGTCACCGAGAAGGCGCCTGGTGGGCAGCGGTTCGCCGTCAACCGATTCGATAACGCCCACTTCATCAACACGTATGACCGTAATGGGCAGGCGTTCAATCTTCCAAAACAACGGGAAGCGCCAGTAGAGGCCGGGCTTCAATGTTTCGGAGAGAATGCCCACTTCCTGGTTGCGGGCGATGATGTGGCCCTGAGGAAGGGGGGTGGCGAACATTTTGCGGGTGAGAACGCCTACCTGGTCGTCGCGAACGAGCGCAAGGCCCAGGATAAGTATCGCGAGTCCTATGACTCCAGCAATAATAGGAAGCACGATTACTAGAGCAATCATGTATCCCCTCCTCTGTTGTGTTGTATCCGGCTTGCCAGCTGCGCCCAGAGGGTCAGCAATTCCAAGTTAACGAAGAGGAACGGCTGTACACGGTGAATACCGGTACGTGATTCGGCGCGCGCTCACCTCAAGATGGCACCATGATAATGATTAAGGAATATCATGGCAAGATTTCCACCAACATGACACCGTCTCAGCAAGCGATTCGTCGGCGTCGGCTAGGTTTGCTGAGGCGTCTCCAACCAAAGGCTGTAGGCCTGACGGCGGGAGAGTCCGAACTCAGCGGTGAGGGTTTCGGTGGCTTGCTTGGCGGTAAGACGGTTACGACGCAGGTCTACGATGCGCAAGGCGATGGCGTGGAAATCGGGATCATCGGAGGTGGAGGCAGGATCGGCGGCGGCGATGACGAGGGTGAATTCGCCGCGCGGTTCGGTAAAGTGGGCGACTGCTTGAGAGACGGTTCCGCGATAAATTTCTTCGTGGAGCTTGGTTAGCTCACGGCACACGGCGATACGTCGCTCACCAAAAGTGTCGTGGATGTCCTGCAACGCGGCTATGAGACGTTGCGGGGTTTCGAAAGCGACGAGCGCGCGGGTATCGCGGACGTGTTCGGAGAGCAGGCGGCGGCGGTCGGCGGGTTTGCGGGGCAGGAATCCGGCGAATACGTAGCCGTCTACCGGGATACCGGAAGCGGCGATGGCGGTGGCGACGGCTGAAGGGCCGGGTATGGGGACGACGGTTGCACCCTGCTCTGCTGCCACCGCGACGAGGTCTGCGCCAGGGTCGGATATGCCGGGAGTGCCGGCGTCGGTGACGAGGGCGACGTCGTGATTTTCCAAAGCACTAAGCAGTTCTTCCAGCTTGGCACGTTTGCTGTGCTCGTGGTAGCTGACCAGACGGGTTTTGATGTCGTAGCGAGCGAGTAGCTTTCGGGTGACGCGGGTATCTTCCGCTGCAATCAGTTGCACCTGCGACAGGATGCGAAGGGCACGCGCGGAGACATCTTCGAGGTTGCCGATGGGCGTAGCGATGACGTACAGGGTGTGCATGAGGATATTCTACCCTGCCCGCCCGATTTTCCGAGGGCCGATCCCTATAAAAATAAGTTCTTGACAATACTTCACGACACCTATAATATTTTTCTTATACATGAAAGATAACAACACAACAATCAATCAGGAGATGAACGGCGACGAGCTGCTCGCGACGCTGTCGGCGCTGGCAAGCGTGCACAGGCTGCGCATCGTCGCGCTGCTGACGGCGGGACGCATCCACGTAAGCCAGTTGGCAAGGGAGATGCAGATGAGCCGCCCGCTGGTACACATGCATCTGCAGCGACTTGAGGCTGCGGGGTTGGTGAAGGGCGAACTGGAGCTGTCCGAGGACGGCAAGGCGATGAAGTACTTCGAGGTGGCTCCCTTCATGTTGTCGGTCAGTCCGGCGAGCATCGTCGAGGCGATTCAGACCCTGACGACTGAGTCGGGCGAGACAGGGGACGTAGCCCAGGTGCAACAGCGGGTCGCACAGGAGATGGAGCGGGTGGCGGGCGAGCTTTCACAGCTTCAGGAGCGGGCGGGCGCGATGAAGCGGATGTTCAAATCCCCGGATTCAAAAAAAGAGTAACGATGAAGGTAAAGGTTTAGGAGGATACGCATATGAACAACGATTTTCCATGGCCCCTTGCGGTAATGATTATCTGCACCTCGGCAGCCGTGTTTGCCGCTGGCGCGTTCATCATTTACCAGGCGTTCGCGACATGGCGGGCGAAGATGTCCATCGCACGCGAGGAAGCGTACAAGCGGTTGGCTGAGCAGTCGATACAGGCGCAGCAGCGCATCTCGCAGGAGATGGAGCTGGTGATGACCGAGCTTTCGCAGGTGCAGAAGCAGGCGAGCGAGATGGAGCGGCTATTGAAGTCGGTTGAGTAGACGGGGCCAAGCCCTTCGCAACAGAGGAAACCCGCGCTCCTTTAGCCTCTTCTAGGATGCGCGGGTTTTTGTTGCTCCGGCGCACGGGTATCATATACGTGTGAAAGAGAGGGCGACTTTGGGACTACACCTAGACCACGTACTCATAGCGGTGCACGACCTGAACCGGTCGGCGCAGACGTATGCTGAAAAACTGGGGTTCACACTGACGCCGGAAGGGTCGCATCCGGGCCGGGGTACACATAACCGGCTCATCGTGTTCGGGTCGAACTATCTGGAACTCATCGCGGTGCGGGATTCGTCTGAGGGTGTGTTCCGGCAGTCGATGGTGGACATGCTGAAGCATCGCGAAGGGTTGTACATGTTCGCGATGGGGAGCGGCGATGTCGTCCAAGACGCCGAGGCGATACGCGAACGCGGCGTGGAGGTGGGCGAGCCAGCGTTGGGCAAACGGGACGCGCAGGGCGGCGCCCCGGGCTACACGTGGGAGGCCGCGCCAGTAGCCACCGAAGCGACGCCGGGGAGCGAGACGTTCGTTATTCAGCACCACGTACCGATCTCCAAGCGATACCCAAAAGAGGCGACACAACATGCTAACGGGGCAACGGCGGTGACGGGGATAGCGCTGGGCGTGGCAGACGTGCGAAAGGCGGCGGAGGCGTGGGAACGGGTGCTGGGTCAGCCTCCGGTATCGGTGGAGGAACGGGCGGCGGAGAGCGGCCACCGGGCAAGGTTCCGGCTGGGCGATTTATCGCTCGATCTGGTAGACGGCGCGGATTACGTCGGGATTCCGGTGGCGCTGACGCTTCGAGTGGAACGCCTACAGAAAACGGAATCGTGGCTACGGGAGCATGGCGTGATGTTCGTGCGGGGACGGGACGAGTCGGAACCGGTTATCGCGGTGCCGCCGCAGGACGCGCACGGGGCGACGCTGAGGTTTACCGCGGCAGGTTAATGTGTCTGCGGGTTGGCGCCGTGGGTGTCAACCTTCTGGCAGGTACGGACGAAGGCGTCGAAGTAGGGACGGGGTTGCTTGCAGTCGTAGGGGTGGTCGGAATAGTTCACGCCCTGGCAACCGCACTCCCAGATACGCACTGTGGCCTGCGTTCTGCACGCGGGGCAGGTAAGTACTACTGCTGTAACTACATCGGCCATGGTGTCCGCCTCACTTTAATGTTGCGCGTATAGCTTACCAGACGAGCGAATTCTACTTCACGAAGATGACGCCGAATTGGTAGTCGTTCATGGAGCCGTCGGCGTTGCCCATGAAGTTTGATGTTATGTATCCGGACGCTCCCTCGAACTGGCCGGTGCCGCCTTCGACCTTCCAGATAATGCAGCCGCCGGTCACGTTGGGTTCGACGGTGCCGCCCATAAAGCCTTCGCCGACGGTGCTGAAATTCAGGGTGTGGCCGGGGCCGAAGCTAATGGTGCCCCATTCGATGAGGGTGGTGTCGGTGAGGAACTTGGCCTCGGAGTCGAAGACGATCTCGTGTCCCCCGATAGCCTCAAATTTACTTTCCAGACCGTTCGGCCCGGCTTTGGTGGTGATTGTAGCGCTCGGCGCGGTGGAGTGAGCCTCCCACAGTGTCGGGTCGGCGGGGTTTTGGGGGCCGCCTTTGCCGGTGAATACCGCGGTATAGATAAGACGTTGCATGAGATATTCCTCCAGGGTGTTTAGAAGGTGAAAACGGTGCGGATGGCCGTACCCGCATTCATGTCGTCGAAGGCCTCGTTGAACTCTTCGATGGGACGGACTTTCGTTGCCAGTTCGTCGAGCTTGAGCCGGCCATCCTGGTACAGGTCGAGCATCCACGGGAAGTCGGTTTTGGGGCGGCCTGCACCGTAGAACGTGCCCATGACGGTGCGGTCCCAGAATAGTTTCATGCCGGGAACGGCGATATCCTGTCCCTTGAACGGCACGCCAACCATGACGCAGGTGCCACCGGGACGGATGCAGTCGAACGCCTGACGGACGGTCTGGGGAAACCCGATGACCTCGAAGGCGTAATCGGCGCCGCCGTTGGTCAGATCCATGACCCGCTTGACCACATCCTCTTTGGAGGCGTCTATGAAGTGGGTCGCACCAACCGACTCGGCCATATCCAGCTTGAACTGCACTTTGTCCACGGCGATGATTTTGCCCGCGTTGGCGAGGACGGCACCCTGCACCACGTTCATGCCCACGCCGCCGCAGCCGATGATGACGACGGTGCTGCCCGCCTCCACCTTGGCACGGTTGAGAACGGCGCCGACACCGGTCATGACACCGCAGCCGATGAGACAGGCCTTTTCGAGAGGAATGTCCTCGCGAATCTTCACAAGGTAGGTCTCAGGGACAACAGTCTCCTCGGCGAAGGTGGCGAGGTCGGCATAGAGTTCGACTCCATCCTGAGAGAAGGGGCGACGGCCGGTTGGCAGCGTGGCCTTGCCCAACACCCAGAATTCGCAGAGGTTGGCCTTGCCATCGTGGCAGTTGCGGCAGCGTCCGCACTGGGCAGTGAGCGAGAAGATGACGTGATCGCCGACGGCTACGGTGGAGACGCCGGGGCCGACTTCCTTCACGATGCCGGAGCCTTCGTGGCCCAGGATGTAAGGTACGGTGCCGAAGTCCACGTGACCGCTGATGCGGTGGTAGTCGCTGTGACAGGCGCCCGCGCCGACGAGCTGGACGCGAACTTCGCCCTGCTCAGGGCCATCAAGGTCAACCTGCTCTATTTTGACGGGAACTCCCTGTTCTCGAAGTATGGCTGCCCTCATGTTTTGTCTCCTAAACGGGCGTCGGTTTCCCTGATGACTGCGGATTATAGCCTATTGGTTGCTATTCATGAGGTGATTGCGGAGTTCGATGGCGCGAGGATGTACAGGCTGCCCTTTGCCTTGTAGGTCTGCCATCTGGATATCGAGGAAGCTGAGGATGGCCTTGTCGAGGCTCTCGTCCGCAAGATCGCGCACCTCTGCGAGCGCGGGATTGAAACGAACTTTCTCCGGTTCGGCCTTGTCGGCGACGAAGACCACTTTCTCGACATTGTCCATGCCGATACGCCCGGTGGTGTGCCAACGCACGGCGTCAAGCACACGGGTGTCCTGTACATCACCGTCGGCTTCGAGCCAGGCGGCGGCGATGGGGCCGTGTAGCAGGACGGGGGCTTGCTTCTCGACGGAATGCACCGTCAGCGAGAGGCGTTCCGCTTCGTCGACCAGGTCGGCAGGCGAAAGGGCGCGGGCGAGGTCGTGACAGGCGGCAGCGAGGTTGACGGCGGATTCGTCAGCCCCGTGGGCGCGCGCGAGTTCGCGGGCGAGAGTGCGGGTGCGGGCGATGTGGTCGAGAAGACTTTGTGGCAGCTTGCGAAGACGGGACTCGACCGAGCCGGGAAGCAAGCTCCCCTACCCCATCGCGGCGAGTTTTCGGCCACCGAGGACGTGCAGGTGGAGGTGCGGGACTTCCTGACCGCCGTCGCTACCCTGGTTGAAGACGAGACGGTAGCCGGATTTGTCTATTCCCTCGCGCTTGGCCATCTCCTTGGCGGCAAGGAACATGCCGGAAATCATATCGGCGTGGCCAGGCGTCAAGCCGGTGAGTTCCAGGAAGTGTTCGTTGGGGATGACCAGCAAGTGAACGGTCGCTTTGGGAGCAATGTCCCGAATCACGAAGCACACGTCGTCGCGGTGGAGAATCTCGCTCGGAATTTTCCCGTCACGAATCTTGCAGAAAATGCAGTCGTTAGCCATATCGTTGGGTTCTCCGAAGCCTATGCCGCGCCGAAAGGCTGCTGAAGTACTGCCACTCCCTCGATTTCGATGAGGAATTCGGGCTTGACGAGCGCCTTGATGACCACCGTACTGCTGGCAGGCCCGCTGCTCGGGAACAGCTTTTGGCGGACCGAGGCGTAGGCTTCATAGTCTGAGACGTTCACCAAAAAGCAGGTGACCTTGACCAGGTCGTCCATCTCACCGCCCGCGGCTTTGAGCGCGGCTTCCAGGTTTTTGAAGCACTGCTCGGCCTGAGCTTTGCAGTTGCCCTCTCCGACCAGAACGCCGTTGTTGTCGAGCCCGACCTGTCCGGAAAGATGCACAACTTTGTCAACACGACTGGCTGGTGAATAGCCGGACGGTTTCCGGTTGGGGTTAGGGAAAAATACCTCTCGTCCCATTGCGCGCTCCTTTAACTGATGACTATTTCGACGGGATTGTATCGCAGAGTCTTCGTGTAATCATACCCCCTAATCCAATACCAACAAGTTAATAACTGCGACCGGAACATATCCGATAACGGCGGGG
>JAQBWG010000033.1 GCA_027625225.1 Chloroflexota bacterium
TGTCTTGAGGAGGCCGTCCATCCCGTCACCGGCCTCGGTGGCTGCACCAGCGGTTTCAAAATCCATGATTGCATGAAGCACGAACGTACTATCAACGTTGTCCAGTGTCACACTTACGATACTGAGTTGCGCGAACGCATCCAAGAATGGAGGCGTTCCGCCCAACAGGCCGAAATCGGTGCCTTCTTCTTGCAGAACGCTCTCAAGGTCTGCCTTGGAAGGTTGCACAACCATCTTTATCCAGGGAGAGCCGAGGTCATTAAAAGTGGACCGCATCTGCCCGGATAACGAGGCAGCGTCGCCTTCGAGAACGTCTACGACTGCCTGTACCCCCGAAGCTTCGCCGAGAACAATCGTATTCTCCGAGAGGAATGATATGACCGTGCCAGCCTCGGTAGTCAGCAACTCGTGACCGTTGTATTGGCTTATCTGGGCAGGGCCTTCTTCCTCTTCGATAGTCGTGACGAACTTCTCGCGATTATAGGAGGCCCTAAATATTACAGCGCCTTGAATATCCTCATCTGAGCCTCCCAGAGAACTTACGCTATCCGAAGCCCCGGATAAGTCAGTGAAGAACAACAGTACCTCGTTTACGGACCGGAGATCCAAGCCGAGAGAATCGGTAATCTCGTTGAGGCCTTGTTCTAACGATGAGAAGCTATCACCCGCTTCGCCGGATTCGGAAAGTATGTCTTGTAGGGTAATCAAGTCCGGGTCGGTTAGCGCGTCGCCGGCTCGAACGGAAATGAGTACGGTTGTGTTCTGCGGAACAAATTCGACCAATTTCTTGTCGGAAGCCGCAGGGCTTGCCACACACCCTGCGAGGATCAGAAGTGTTGCAAGGGTAAGAGCTAGGGTTGCCGTTGTTTTTCGCCACCATGATGTCTTTTGCAGGTTCTGCACAGGCTTCCCCTTTCGGCACTGTCTAACTGCAAGCTTTTAGTTCTTCCAAGCTATACAAGGCTCCGATTTTAAAACGTTAACTTTGATTGCCCGTACGAATTTTCGAGAATCGGAGTTCCCGGGTAATTTTTATGAGTGTTGTTGCTAAACTTTCCTTCGTTGACCGACGTTTGGGCCCTACCTATAATGGTCGGCACCCTCAATGGAGTATTTCATGACATACCGTGCTATCAGGCTGGAAAAAGATGCGGGAGTGGCTACAGTCACGCTAAACCGTCCCGATGTATTGAACGCCATCAGTGACGAAATGTTCCGTGAGTTGGACGAGGTGGTTACCGAAGTCGAGAGCGATGATGGCGTTCGCGTAGTCATATTCACCGGCGCCGGCGACCGTGCGTTCTGTGCGGGCGCGGACATCCACGAAATGGCCAAGAAGGCGAAGGAGCAGGGCATTCAGCCGGACGACGGGCCGCGCTCGAATACGATGTGGCGCATCGCCGCATGCAAAAAGCCTACTATCGGTGCGCTGAACGGTCTCGCATACGGCGGCGGCTCGGTGCTGGCATCCAGCTTCGATATACGTGTCGGGTGTGAGCGGACAAGGTTTCGCTATCTCGCGGCATCGTACGGTCGAGTGAACGCGACGTGGATATTGCCGCTGCAGGTGGGCTGGCCGGTGGCCAAAGAGTTGCTTATGACAGCAAGGGTGGTTGAAGCGGAAGAGGCTCATGGTATGGGTTTGCTGAATCATCTAGTATCGTCAGCAGAGTTGCTGACCAAGGCTAACGAATTGGCCGGTCAGATTGCAGCTAACGACTCGCGAATGGTGCAGGGCATCAAGCAACTCCTCATCGATGACGTTGGCGCGCAATGGAAGGCGATGTACGACGGCGAAACCGAAGCACGGCAGACATGGTTGACCCCCACACCTGTACTCGAGGGCTTCAAAGAGTTTCTTAACCGCAAAGGTCGTTCAAATTAACTATTACCCTCTCTCGGGAAGAGGATGAGTAACGAATGACCAGTGAACAGTGGACTCTTGAAGAGCTATTGGAACTGCTTCGAGGCGCTCAGGATTTACATATACGGCAAAAAGAAGACGAACAGTATGCGCATAAGGACTTTCTCATGGCGCAGACCCATCTTGAGCGAATGGCGTCGGAAGCTCGACGTTTACGAAATTTGGAGCGGGAAGCAATAAACAACGGAGAAAAGGCGCAAAATAGCCGTAATTTGACTGAACGGAACATAAAAGAGAACCGACGCGGAGGACTTTCTACTGACGAACTTGAATCCCAAATGCGCCGCTGGGAAACTATTGGTGAGCGATCCGACATTGATGCACGTAGATTTGCCGACCAGGCGGTAACGCGGCAAAGGCACGTGAAGGCCGCCGAAGATGAATTGAAGGTGAAGCGTAAAGCGTACGCTGACATCAGGCGAGAACGCCTAACGTTGGTTAAACGTATCCAAATGCTTAACGGTCTTATTTCTCAAACCACTCAACAACGCTGATGAAGAACACGAGAAGGACTTTATGACGACCAATTACGACAGCGATGTGCAAGGCCCACCCCCGCTAAGGGACATTCGCGTCCTCGACCTGGGGCGCTACCAGGCAGGCCCGCGATGCGCCCTGATGTTTGCCCGTATGGTCATCAAAGTCGAGGCGCTGGACGGCGACGAGAGCCGGGCGAATGCGCCGAGGGTGCGTGGGCAAAGCGCCTACTGGGTGCAGTACAACAGTGGCAAAAAGAGCCTTGCCATCAATCTCCGTACCGACGAAGGCAAAGAAGTACTCCGCGACCTGGTGAAAGTCTCCGACATCTTTTTGCAGAACTTTAGACCCGGCACGGTCGAGAAGATGGGTTTTGGCTACGACCAGCTCAAGTCCATGAACCCGCGCATCGTCATGATTAACGTGTCCGCCTACGGCCAGTACGGGCCGTACCGCGATAGAGTTGGCTTCGACCAGATAGGCCAGGCACTGGGCGGACTGATGTCCATGACCGGCAAAGACGGCGACCCGCCTATACGAACATACTTCCCGCTTATCGACCGCATCACCGCATTGCATGGCACCATAGGTGCGCTGGCAGCACTGCTGGAGCGTGAACGAACCGGTATCGGACAGGCGATAGACGTGTCCCTTGCGGACACCGGCTTCACGGTCAATGAGATTCCTATCTCGGCCTACTTGGGCGATGGGCAGCTCGAAAAACGCGAGGGCAACGGTGTCGGCGTCACCAACACCTATCAGACGTCCGATGGCTGGGTATTCATCATCGCGGTCATCGATGCGATGTGGGAACGGGTGTGCGACGCCCTCGACAAACCGGAGTGGAAACAGGACGAGCGGATGAAGACACGCGCCGGCCGTCGGGAGCACGCCGAGCTTGTTGAGAAAACGCTGGCCGGCTGGTTTCGTGGCCGTACCACCAAAGTGGCCGTAGACCACCTCTCGAAGTTCGGTATACCCGTATCGCCGGTCAATACAACCGCCCAGGCAGCGCAAGACCCGCATCTGCACGAGCGCGAAGTGATGATGGAAGTTCCGGACCCGGTCGCGGGCAAGATTCACGTTACCGGAAAGATGATTAAGTTCAGCCGCACCCCGATGGTGGTTGGCTCCACGCCGTTGATTGGTGAACACACCGACGACATCCTGCAGGACATCCTCGGCTATTCGGACGAGAAGGTGCGTGCACTCAAAGAGGCGGATGTTGTGCGCTCGGCGAAGTAGTCCGATTAGTCGAGCCATTGCTATAATGGTCTTATTATGACCACGAAAGCTGCAGCCATCACGGTTACTATCCGTCTGTTCGCTCGTTATCGCGAAGTCGTAGGCAACGGTTTACTCGACCTGGGGTTACCGCAAGAGGCTACCGTTGGCGACCTCGCGAATCAGATGATTGAAAAATATCCGACCCTTATGCGTGACGCGTCCAAGCTCGTCGTGGCGGTCAACGAAGAGTATCGCGAACACGACTACATGCTTCACGACGGCGATGAAGTGGCGCTCATCCCGCCGGTCAGTGGCGGCGACGGCAACATTATCGTGACGGACAAACCGCTCGACCCCCAGGGCATCACTGAATTGGTAAAGGCGCCCGGACACGGCGCAGTGGTGACGTTTCTTGGCAATACCCGCGATAACAATGAAGACCGGAACGTGCTGTATCTGGAGTATGAAGCCTACCGCCCGATGGCCGATAGTAAGCTGGCTGAGGTGGCGGATGAAATGAAGGCCAAGTGGCCTATCGGCGAGGTGGCTATCGCACACCGTATCGGCAGGGTGGACATCGGCGAGACGAGCTTGGTCGTTGCCGTGGGTGCCGGACACCGTCGCGAAGCGTTCGAGGCGGCGTTGTACGCCGTTGACCGTATCAAACAAATTGTTCCCATCTGGAAGAAGGAATTCTTCAAGGGCGGCGAGATCTGGATAGGCAGCCAAGACGGTGTAGGCTCTTTTACCGCCCCGACATCTTCATAGGACCTAATCTCCTCGAATCCTAAAACTCGCACCCAAATACGAACTCAGCTATAAACTGACGTATATTTGTGAAAGTTTTACCAAATCCGGCGGCATAGCTTGCTAGGGAAAACTTTCACTATCGAAGAAAGTAGCCGCACCCCAATATTTATTACGAAATACGGAATCACAGAACTAATAGTGTCGGAAATCACAAACTCCAGATGTATTGCACTGCCGTTTTCTCTGCTATACTGCCTTTCAAATGCTGAATCACGGAGGGGTCGCATAGAGGCCTAGTGCGGGCGCCTGCTAAGCGCTTGGGGGGAGAAATCCCTCTCATGGGTTCGAATCCCATCCCCTCCGCCACGTGAACCGTTGCGAAATACGTCTGTACTCAAGATATGAAGAGCTACTACGTCTGGACAATCGGTTGCCAAATGAACAAGGCCGACTCGGAACGCCTAGAGAGCGCGATGGGCCAGATGGGACTTGCCGCCACCCACGCGCCTCAAGATGCCGATGTGGTCGTGCTGAACAGTTGCGTCGTGCGCCAGAACGCCGAAGACAAGGTCGTCGGCATGATGACCTCGCTTAAGCCTTTCAAGACCGAAAACCCCCACAAGGTTCTCGCACTCATGGGCTGCATGGTCGGACCGAAAACCGATGCACTGGAGAAAAAGTATCCCTACGTGGACGTCTTCATGCGTCCGCAGCAGTACGACCCGCTTATCAATCTCCTTGGCGAACGCATGGGTATCGACCCCGAAGGCTGCGTGGGTCCGTTGGTCGCCAAGCCCGCCGTCGCCACGTATATACCCATCATCCACGGCTGCGACAAGTTCTGCACCTTCTGTATCATCCCGTATCGCCGTGGCCGTGAGGTGTCCCGCTCGATTGACGAACTGGTCCGCGAGACTGTGATGCTGGTTGACCGGGGCGTCAAAGATGTCACGTTACTGGGGCAAAACGTCGATTCGTACGGACACGACCTGCCCGGCGCACCTGATTTGGGTGACCTGCTTGCCGCCGTCAACGATGTTTCGGGCATCGAGCGCATCCGTTTTCTCACCTCGCACCCCAACGACATGAGCCAGCACATCATCGACGCGGTCGCCTCACTGGACAAGGTTTGCGAGCACGTCAACCTGCCATTCCAGGCCGGCGACGATGTTGTCCTCGAACGCATGCGTCGTGGGTATACCAACGCCCAGTACCGCGAGAAGATTGCACAGATTCGCGAGCGGGTCCCCAACGTGTCGCTAGCCACCGACGTCATCGTCGGTTTCTGCGACGAGACGGACGAACAGTTCCAACAGACCTATGATCTCATTCGGGACATCCGGTTCGATAAAGTCCATCTCGCGGCCTACTCCACGCGGGAGGGCACGATAGCCTCGCGCCAGCTCGAAGATACCGTGCCCGCTGAGGTTAAGCAGGCGCGTAAGAAGGCCATCGAAGATTTACAGGAGACCATCGCTACCGAAATCAATGAACAACTGCTTGACCAGACCTTGGAAGTTCTGGTCGAGGATGTGCGAAGAGATAAAGCGTTCGGTCGCAACCGGAACGACAAGCTGGTACACATCGACAATGGCCAAAGCAGGGTAGGGGAAGTCGTTTCAGTGAAGATAGACAAGACAAGCCCCTGGGCGCTCCATGGCAAGCTGGCGGAAACGCCGGTACTAGTTGGAGAGAGGAGTTAGCGGCATGGCAACACTTATCAAAGAACCGAGGAAGCCGACTATCCCCATCACGGAGTTGGAGCGGTCCGCGTTCTGTCGTACCGAGGACAAAAGCCTCAAGTCCAAGACGTTGGAGGAGGAGTTCTCGGCTGGCGTCCGCTGGCAGAAATTGCCCATCGAATATTTGAAAATCAAACCGGACGTACTTAGCCAGCGCATACACGAGCGTAAGAAACAACTCGGCACACGTTTGTTGATGCTTGGCCACCACTACCAGCGCGACGAGGTCATCCAGTTCGCCGACTTGCGTGGCGACTCGTTCAAGCTTTCGCAGTACGCCGCCGAGCAGCGCGAGGCTGAGTACATCGTCTTCTGCGGCGTTCACTTCATGGCCGAGACCGCCGATATCCTTACTGCACCCGAACAGAAGGTCATCCTGCCCAATCTCACAGCTGGCTGTTCCATGGCTGACATGGCGGGCATCGACGACGTACTCGACTGCTGGGACGACCTGCAGGACGTTCTGGGCAACGATGGCGGAATCATTCCCGTCACTTATATGAACTCGACCGCCTCCATCAAGGCGTTGTGCGGTCGTAACAACGGCATCGTTTGCACCTCGTCGAACGCCCAAGCGACCTTCGAGTGGGCGCTCACCCAGGGCCAGCGCATCCTGTTCCTGCCTGACCAACACCTCGGACGCAACACCGGTGTCATACTGGGCATTGGCCTGGATGAGATGCTGGTGTGGAATCCGTTCAAGCCCTTGGGAGGCCACACGCGTGAGGCACTCAAGAAGGCCAAACTCATCCTGTGGCAGGGTCATTGCTCGGTGCATACACGCTTCAAGACACAGCAGATCGAGAAGGCGCGCGCCGAGTTCTCCGACGTGAAGGTCGTCGTCCACCCCGAATGCACCAAAGAAGTCGTGGACATGGCTGACATGAACGGCTCCACCGAGTACATCATCAAGGTCATCACCGAGTCGGCTCCCGGAAGCGTCTGGGCCGTCGGCACCGAGATAAGCCTGGTGAATCGCCTCGCCCAGGAGAATCCGGACAAGACCGTGTTCTGTCTCGACTCCATGGTCTGCCCCTGTTCGACCATGTACCGTATCCACCCCGCCTATCTGCTGTGGGTGCTGGACGGCTTGGCCGAAGGCGTGGTAGTCAACCGCATATCGGTGGACGAGCAGACACGCGAGGAGGCCAAGATTGCCCTCGAACGTATGCTCAGCGTCGTGTAGTCAATCTTCGCATTGAACAAGAAGACAAAGAGCCCATCTGATAAGCAGATGGGCTCTTTTGTTAGGAAGAGGCTCTGGTGAAAATCCCGCTGGAAAGTCTGGGCGATGTCATAAAACACGCACTAGCTGAAGACGTGCCGAACGGCGACCCGACTACCGAGGTACTCATACCGCCGGACGTCGCTGGCAGCGCTGTGATGGTCTGTAAGCAAGCGGGTGTGCTTGCAGGACTCGGAACTGCGGCGGATGTATTCCGGCTTGTAGATGCAGAACTGGATATCGAGCTTGTTCCACTGGAAGGAAAACTAATCGAACCGGGCACCGTTGTGCTTAACGTGCGGGGCTCGTTAGCATCAATACTCAAGGCCGAACGCACCGCACTCAACTTCGTCCAGCGGCTTAGTGGCATCGCCACCCTCACACGCCGCTACGTGGACGCTGTCAGCGGCACGAAGACCAAGATACTCGATACCCGAAAGACCACCCCCGGCCTGCGTTTTTTCGAGAAGCATGCCGTGCGTATGGGTGGCGGCCAGAACCACCGTTTGAACCTGAGCGACGGGGTGCTTATCAAAGACAACCATATTGCCGCGGCACAGATGCAGGGTCTGTCCTTGGCAGATATGGTGCGCAAAGCCCGTGAGCAGACTCAAGGCAAGTTGAAAATCGAGATAGAAATTGAAAATCTCGACCAGCTTCGCGAGGTGCTCGAAGGCAAGCCGGACGTCGTAATGCTGGACAACATGGACGTGGACACCATGCGGCAGGCCGTCGAAATCACGCAGGGTAGGGCGTTGCTGGAGGCATCGGGCGGGGTGACACTGAAAACCGTGCGGGCAATTGCTGAAACGGGCGTAGACTTCATCTCCGTAGGCGCGCTCACCCATTCGGCGCCTGCGCTCGACCTGAGCTTGGATTTCGCCTAGCCCCGCCTCGGCTTCTCGCGGTCGGCCGAATCCAGCCAGATGGTCACCGGCCCGTCGTTGTCCAGCGATACCACCATCTCCGTCTGGAACCGCCCCGTTTCCACCTTCAGCCCCGACTCGCGGAACAACGTCACCGTTTGGTTGAACAGCTCCTCGGCCTTCTCCGGACGCGCCGCGTGGATGAAACTCGGGCGTCGTCCCTTACGCGTATCTCCGTAGAGCGTGAACTGGCTCACCAGCAGGAAATCAGCCTTCACGTCCAGCGCGGAGAGGTTGAATTTACCGTCGGCGTCGTTGAACACACGCAGATTGAGTGTCTTATCGGTGATGTAGCGGGCGTCGTTCATGTCGTCGTCTTCGGACACACCAACCAGCACCACGAAACCCGGGCCTACCGTGCCGACAGTCTCGTCTCCCACGGATACGGAGCCACGTGTAACCCTCTGGATGAGGGCGCGCATCGCCTAGTCCTTGGAGGACGACTTGGGTTTCGAGTCGGAGCTTGAAGAAGTTGAGGAAGCCTTGGCCGGTTCCGACTTTTTGGAAGACGAATCGGAAGGCTTGTCGGTAGATGTTTTACTGTCGCTGCTGGATGAAGAGTCGGACGAATCGCCGGAAGTAGGCGCGGCGGTTGCGCCACCCTTCTTGCCGTAGTCGTTGACATACCAGCCGGAGCCTTTGAACACGACAGGTACCGCACTGATTCGTCGCTCGGCTTTGCTGCCACACTCCGGGCACTCGGCCACAGGTTCGGCGGAGAAGCTTTGCCGCATCTCGAACCGGTGTTTACATTTTGTGCATTGATAATCGTACGTGGGCACTCTTTACCTCTTCCGGGAAACAACTAGCACTCGAATTATTCGAGTGCTAACTAACTCAAATTTAGCATCGCGCATATCTAGTGTCAAGCTGAAGGAAGCCGTTCATACCCCCAGCGCTGAGGGTATTCCATTCTGCCACGTGGTATTTATTTTGCCGACGGGCATGTCCAGTCCCCCGAGCTTCAGCGACGCTCCACCGACTCTCCCTAGAATGCAGATCGGGACACCTTCGGCCTGTGCCAGCCGCTGCAACGATGCCACCGATTCTGCGCCGACCGAAATGATGATTCGGGACTGGGCTTCGCCGAACAGCGCAGTATCCCAACGTCCGGTCACCCTCGCTTCGCCGGTGAACCCCTTGCCGCCCGCGATGCAGCTCTCGGCCAGCGCAACCGCCAGGCCGCCGTCCGAGCAGTCGTGTGCCGACTTGGCCAGACCCCGTGCGAGGGGGGCTCGGCACATCCGCTGCACGGCCGCCTCCAGTTTCAGGTTGATGGAGGGCTGACCTACAACAAGTTTATGGATAACTTCAAGATACTCGCTGCCGCCGAGCGTTGCCTCATCGCTCCTCAGCGTGCTCGCACCGAGCAAGATGGCCACGTCGCCGTCGTTTTGGAAACCCATGCCAACATGCTTCTGAGCATCTTCAATGACACCGAGCGCGCCGATGATGGGCGTGGGGTAGATGGCCTCGCCGTGCGATTCGTTGTACAAACTCACGTTGCCGCTGACGATGGGCGAGGCGAACGTCCGGCTGGCCTCCGCTATGCCTTTGATGCACTCTTCCATCTGGTAGTACACGTCGAGTTTTTCCGGATTGCCGAAGTTCAGTCCGTCGGTCAGCGCGACCGGCTCCGCTCCCGTACACGACACGTTTCGGCACGCCTCGGCCACCGCGATCGCCCCGCCCGCGAACGGGTCGAGATAGCAATATCGTCCGTTGCCGTCGGTCGTTACTGCGATGGCCTTACTCGTCCCCTTGAGGCGGAGCACCGCTGCATCGCCTTGGCCCGGTGCGACGAGTGTGTTCGTCTGAACCTGGTGGTCGTATTGCCTGTACACCGACTCTTTACTGGCGATGTTCGGTGATGCGAGGAGTTTTAACAGCACTTCGTTAGGTGATTCTTTGGGTAGAGGGATGCTGGACATATCGTAGCCTTGCACCTCGTCCAGCCATTTCGGCCGCACGCCGGTGAGCCGGTACATCGGCGGCTCGGTGAGAAGTTCAGTCGGTACGTTGCTTTCTTCTATGCCGTTCTCCAGGATGCGTACCATCGAGTCGTCCGTGACTTTGCCGATGATGGTGCACTGTAAGTCCCACTTTCGGAAGATGGCTCGCGCGTTTTCCATCTGGTCTGGCTTGACCACGATGAGCATGCGCTCCTGCGACTCGGACAGCATTACCTCGTACGGCGTCAGGCCGCTTTCCCTGCGTGGAACAGCTCCCACCTCGACCTCGATGCCGCGCCCGCTGCGTGCCGCCGCCTCAACCGACGCACTGGTCAATCCAGCCGCGCCCAGGTCTTGCATCCCAACGAAAAAGTCCGTCTGCGCCAGTTCCAGGCACGCTTCGATGAGCACCTTCTCCATGAATGGGTTGCCCACCTGTACCGTCGGACGCAGTTCGCGTTCGTCCTCGAACGTCCGCGACGCCAGCCCGGACGCCCCGTGAATGCCGTCGCGTCCGGTATCCGCACCGACGAGCAGCAAGATATTGCCTGGGTCGCCTGTCACCGCCCGCGCCATCCGCCTGGGGTCGAGCACCCCTACACACATTGCGTTTACCAGCGGGTTGCCGGAGTACGATTTGGAGAAGACGATTTCGCCGCCCACGTCAGGCACACCGATGCAATTGCCGTAGCTCGATATGCCGCCCACTACTCCGTTGAACAGGAAGCGATTCCGGGGTTCGGTCAGCGGACCGAATCGCAACGAGTTCAGCAGCGCGATAGGCCGTGCGCCCATCTCCAGAATGTCCCGCACGATGCCTCCCACGCCCGTCGCCGCGCCCTGCACCGGCTCGATAGCCGACGGGTGGTTATGCGACTCTACCTTCATGGCTACCGCGACGCCCTCGGCTATTTCGATGACTCCGGCGTTCTCCGCACCCGCCTTAACCAAAAGCCCCTTGCCTTCTGAAGGCAGCAGCTTCAACAGCGGCTTGGAGTGCTTGTAGCCGCAGTGCTCGCTCCACAGTGACCCGAACAGCCCCAGCTCAAGATGGTTCGGCTCACGGCCCAGTCGCTCCACGATAGCCTCGTATTCGGCCTCGGA
>JAQBWG010000034.1 GCA_027625225.1 Chloroflexota bacterium
AGCCCTACCAAAAGCCCCACCCGCCCATCGCCGCGGCTGGCCTGTCGCCAAAATCCCCGACCCTCATCATGGCCGGCAAGAACAACTGGATTCCCCTGAGCATCAACTACGTCCCCAATAGCACCCTCAAGACGCAGTGGCAGACCTACGCCGATGCAGCCCGGAGTGCCGGACACACACCCGACCGCTCCAAATGGCGCATCGTCCGCGACATCTTCGTCGCCGACACCCAGGAAGAGGCAGAGGAAGTCGCCCGCAACGGCGTCTTCGCCCGCGATTTTGCTTATGCAGTAAAAATCACCAAACACCAAGGGCTCGTAAACACTCTCAAAGTCGACCCCAACACGCCTGACGACGACATTGACGTTGACTACATGCTGAAGAACACCTGGATTATCGGCACCCCTGAGACCGTCTCCCAGAAGCTCCGTAAGCTGTACAACGACATCGGCGGCTTCGGCACCCTCATCGTCATCTCCCACAACTGGAACCCTTACGACAAGTGGGAGCGTTCGATGACCCTGTTGGCCAAAGAAGTCATCCCCAGCTTGTCCGACTTGAAGTTCGCCGCGCCGTAAGGAGCCGCTAGGCATATGAAAATCAGGGACATCGAGACGTTCGTAGTGGACGCAGGATGGCGTCCCTGGATATTCGTGAAGGTTGAGGCCGACGACGGTACCATCGGGTACAGCGAGTGCAGCTACAGCCGCGCCCCGCGTGGTGTTGTCGGCGCCATCGATGACATGAAAGAGCTGCTCATCGGCACCGACCCGCGCGCCTTCGAGATGCGCTACTGGGATATGTTTCGTCGTATGCGTATGAGTCCGCACGGCATCGCCTCCATGGCTATGGCTGGCGTGGAGAACGCACTCCTTGACCTCAAAGCCAAGGCTCTCGGCATCTCCGTGGTCGAGCTGCTCGGCGGCCCTCTGCGCGACTCTGTCCGCGTCTACTGGTCGCACTGCGGCAGCACCCGCGCCCTGTATCCCGACCTGTTTGGCACGCCGCCCATCCGGACGCTGGACGACATCGCCGCACTCGGTCGCGAGGTCGTCGAACGCGGATTCACCGCACTTAAGACGAATATCCTCGTCCCCGGCGACCTTGCCGAGGTCAACTACATCGGCTTCGGTTCCGGCCCCGGCACAACCGACCAGAACGCCGAGCGTCGGATGCTTGACGATGCCGAGGCCCTCATCTCCACCTTCCGCGACGCGGTCGGCCCCGACATAGACATCTGCCTCGACCTCAACTTCAACTTCAAACCCGAGGCCGCCGCCCGTATCGCCCGCATGTTAGAGCCGTACAACCTGCTGTGGTTGGAAATGGACATGTACGACGCCGACGCCCTTCGTCAGGTAAAGGACGGCACGGACGTCACCATCGCCAGCGGCGAGACCCTGTTCAGCGCCAAGCAATACCTGCCGTACTTTCAGGCCCGCAGCGCCGACGTGTTCATCATCGACGTGCCCTGGAACGGCCTCGCCCAGTCCAAAAAGATCGGCGATATGGCCCACGTCTTCGAGCTCAACGTCGCCCCCCACAATTTCTACAGCCACCTCGCCAGCTACATAAGCGCCACCATGTGCGCCGTGCTGCCCAACATCCGCATCATGGAGATTGACATAGACGACGTATCATGGAAAGACGACCTGGTTACCAAAACACCGGAGATAACCAACGGCCACATGAAAACGCCCACTGGCCTCGGCTGGGGCACCGACCTGAATGAGGACATCGCCCGCGAACACCCCTGGGCACAGAGCGGCGTGTCCTGGTAGCTAGTCTCTAGAAGCTGCGACTTCGGTTGGGCTGGACAGGCTCACCATCGGCACTCCCGTAATCGGATTCGGGAATACCGCCGCCCGCACTCCGTACGCCACCTCGATGTTCTCAGGCGTCAACACCTCTTGTGGCGTACCCTCTGCCCACGCTCGGCCTTCCTTCAACAACACCAATCGGTCACAGTACTGCGCCGCCAGCGTCAGGTCGTGCATCGACACCAGCACCGCGCCTTGAGTCGCCCGACACACCTCCCGCACCAATGACAGGCTCTTCGCCTGCTGCGCCAGATCGAGATTCGACGTCGGCTCGTCCAGAAGAAGCACCGATGCCTCCTGCGCCAGCGCCGTCGCCAGCACCACCCGTTGCTGCTCGCCGCCCGAAAGCTCCGTTACCGACCGATGCGCCAGATGCGTCGTGTCCGTCTGCAGCATCGCCTCAGCCGCAACCTCCAAATCGTGCCGTCCCTCCCATTGAAGCAATCCGAGATGTGGATTTCTCCCCATCATCGCCACATCCAGCACCGTGAAGCCTGTCGGCAGATGGGCATTCTGAGGCACCGCCGCCACCATCCTCGCCCGCCGGTTCATCTTCATCTCGAACAGCGAAGTTCCGTTCACCAGTACATCGCCACGCGACGGCCTGAGCACGCCGGTGATGATTCGGAACAGCGTCGTCTTACCTGCACCGTTCGGCCCCAGAATACCCACGATTTCGCCGGCGCCGGCTTCTAGCGAAAGCCCGTTCAGCACCCTGCCGTTTCGATATCCGAACTCAATGCCACGAACTTCCAGCATCGCCTACACCTTCGCCCTGCGCCGCATGAGCAGGTACAGGAAGAACGGCGCGCCGCAAAACGCGGTCACGATGCCCACCGGAATCTCCGTCGGACTCAGTATCGTCCGCGCCGTCAGGTCGGCCAGAATCAGGAACGCCGCCCCTAGTAGGCCTGCCATCGGCAGCAGCGTCCGGTGGTCGCCGCCCCATAGCAGTCGCACCACGTGCGGCGCCACCAGCCCCACAAACCCGATGAGCCCACTGAACGCCACCGCAGCAGCCGTGCACAGCGAAGCCGCCCCGATGAGCAACAGCTTCGTCCGCTCCACGTTCACACCCAGTTGCCGTGCCCGGTCCTCGTCAAGTTGCATGACGTTCAGCACCCGCCCGTGCGCCAGCAACAGCAACACTCCCGGGATGAGGTAGGGGAGTACGAACACACTGTGCCGCCACTGCGCCGACACGAACCCGCCCAGCAGCCACGTCAGCACTGGCCGCAAGTCCGGGTCGCTCCGAATCATCAGCAGGCTGCCCACCGCACCACACAGCGCCGACACCGCCACGCCCGCCAGAATCAGCGTGGTCAACGGCAGTCCATCCGAGCGTCGCGCGACAAGATACGCCACCGATACTGCAATCACAGCCCCGACGAACGCAGCCATGGGCAGAATCCCGAACCCCGCACTCGCCGTCGTCACCCCCGCAATGAGCACGATGATTGCCCCCAGGCCCGCGCCCGACGCCACGCCGATGAGGTACGGGTCGGCCAGCGGATTTCTGAACAACCCCTGATACGTCGCGCCCGACACCGCAAGAGCTGCCCCCACTAGTCCCGCCAGGATTATCCGGGGAAACCTGATCTTCCACAGAATCGTGTCCCAACTCGCCGGCCAGTCCTGAGAGATATCCACGCCCGGAATCTTGGAGACCACGATTTCAACTGCTGTGAACGGCGGGATGGGCGTCGCACCCAGACTTCCCGCCAGCAGCATCGCACCAACAACGACAAGCAGGCCGATGCCCAGACGCCGCCACGGAAACGCCTTTACTTGTAGTGTTTTCGCCGCTTCTTCAGGGGGCGAAGACAATCGGCGGAGGCCAAACCGTTCCCACGGCGGCGTCAGTCCCTTTGTAAACGGAAGTCTTACCATCTTATTCCAGTTGTTCTAGGGAAACAGTTCCGGATACACCAGTCTCGCCAGCGCCTCGATACCGTCCACGAACCGCGGACTCGCCACGCTCAGTGGGTCATCGCCCGGCTCGAAGGGTAGGCTAACGATGCGCCCATTCCGCACCGCCGCGACGTCATCAAACGCAGGGTTACCCAAAAACGCGCTGGCGTCCAGCGCCAGGATGACCTCGGGTTCTCGCTCGACGATTTGCTCCGGGCTCAACTGTGCATACCCCTCAATATCGCTCGCGACATTATTAAGTTTCAACAGCGTGAACACCTCGCCCACCAGCGTGTCCGGCCCCGATGTCCAGAACCCGCCTACGTCCCAGAAAATGGACGGCCCTGCATCAATTGCCTCCATCTTCTCGTTCAAGCCCGCCACCCGTTGGTTGAACTCCGCCGCTACCGCTTCCGCTGCCGTCGGGTTGCCCACGATACGACCCCAGAGCCGGATGTTGTCCGCCACCTTGGTGAAATCGTTGGACAGCGACTCGATATACAACACCTTCAGCCCCGCGTTCTCCAGGGCTTCGATTGGGCCGGTGAAAAACGTGAACACCAGGTCGGGTTCCAGTTCCACAACCTTTTCGATGTTGAGGCTGAACGCCCCACCGACCCGCTCTATGTCCGCTGCTTCCGGCGGATACACCACGAAGTCGTGCGTCGCCACCACCCGGTGGCCTTCGCCCATCGCGAATAGTATCTCCAGCACCGCCGAATCTATTGCCACGATACGTTCCGGCGCCTTCTCGAACACAACCGTGTTCCCGTTGCTATCCGTCACACTGACAGGGAAAAGCGATGCCGCCGTGGGTTCGATACCCTGTGTCGCTGTCGGTACCGCCACAGTGACGGTGGGTGATGCTGCCGTCTCAGTGCTGCACGCCAGGGCCAGCAGAGCAACTAAAAGACTTAGGACTATTCCTACTCGTACAAATGAACGCATGAAAAACCTCCATGCTTCGAGACCGTTCGCAAGGCAACAAAAAAGCTCCTACGGTGAGGAAGGAGCTTGTCGACCTGTCAGCTGCATCAAAAAACCCCGCTCCAGGATGGGGCAGGGTTATCAGCATTGCTGGTGCCTGGACCTTTCCTCGAAGGCTGTATACCAAAAGGTGGGGAAAGTAGATCGGACTCGCTCCGAAAACTCGGAGCCTACCGCTGCGGGACAGTGCCGGACTTTGACCGGCTTCCTCTTCACCACCGCTATTCAGTTGTTTATTCCACTCAGGGTCGCGACCTGATGCAGGAATCCTACTGCCGCGTTAACCCGCTGTCAACCGCGCCTACTTCTCGAACTTCAGCGCACCGTTCACATACGTCTGCTCGACCACGATGTCCTGGATGTAGTCCGGATTCGCCGTCGTCGGGTCGTGGCTCAGAACCACCAGGTCCGCCTGCTTGCCAGCCTCGATGGAGCCTACCTCATCCTCCCTGAACGTAGCGTAGGCCGACCCGTTCGTATAGTGCTTGATGCACTCCTCGGCAGAAATAGCCTCGTCGGGTGCAATCTGCTCCCCGCTGATACTCCTGCGTCCAACCGCGGCGGCAATGCCGTCCAGAGGTGCGATGGAAGCGCAGGGGAAGTCCGACCCGGCCGCGAGTATCGCACCCGCTTCCACCATCGACGCCAGCCCCATCGCCGGACCGTCTATGTTGTACTCCTTGATAGTGTGTTCGAACATCGCGCCGATGTTGTACAGGAATGCCGGTTGCTCAGAAATGACCACCGGCAGCTTCGCGGCACGCTTGATTTGCGCCCGCGTGGGGAATGCGAAATGGTCGAGCCTGTGCCGGAGTTCCTCGGAGCCCGGAACCTCACGGAACGCTCGCTCGAACGCGTTCAACGTCTGCTCGATGGCCCGGTCGCCGATACAGTGGATTGCCACCTGCAGCTTATTTTTCGACGCCGCAAGCACCAGGTCGTCCACCTCACTCTGCGTGTAGTAAGTCTCTCCTTCCGGCGTCAGGTGACCGTGTGCATCGCACCTGTTCAACCCGAAGTTGGGATACACAGGATCCATGAAAATCTTCACCGACCCGCCGCGCAGTCTATCCGACACATTGTCCTGTTTGAACGCACCTTTGGCCGCCCGTTCTGGAATTCCGAAGAACGTCTCACCGCCGCGAAGTTGTTGCACGCAAATGGGCAACTTCCCCCGCTTGTCCGCGATGCGGTACATCTCCGCACTCTCCGGCATCGTCTGAGCGTCGCCCAAGCCCGTGACTCCGTGCGACAGATGCCGCATCGCGTTCTGGTTGACAAGGTCGGCCACCGCGTCCTCGCCGTACAGCTTGATGAACTCCCGCATCGTCGTCTGATGCACCATGTCCATCGCCCGCTCCTGGAGGTAGCCTGTCGGCTCGCCTGAGTCGTCCCGGATGATAGTCCCCTTATGTGGCTCGGGCGTGTTCCGGTCGATCTTCGCCAGTCTAAGCGCAGCAGAATTCGCATAGAGCGCATGGTAAGAGTTGTCCATCACACACACCGGATGGTCGCCCGACACCTCGTCCAGTTCGCCCTTCGTCAGCGCGCCCGCATCGCGGAAACTGTACGCCTGTCCCCATATCCACTGGCCCCTGGGCGTCGCCGCGGCAGCCGTCGCGATGGCATCCAGCACCGCCTGTTTACCGTTAAGTGGCGGGATACGGCAGTCCACCGACACCGGCTCGAACGTCGTCATGGAAAAATGGTTGTGTGGATCGATGAACCCCGGCGTCACCGTCCGCCCGTTAAGGTTCACCACTTTGGTCTTGGGGGTCGCCAGTTTCGCGATTTCCGCGCTGGTTCCGACCGCCGCAATCTTGCCACCCTTCACCGCGACCGCCTCGGCACGGCGTCCTCCGCGGTCCATCGTGAGAATCTTTCCACCCAGCATCACAACGTCCATCGCGGCACACTCCTTGTAATTAGCTGGCGAGAGTGTAGTGGACACACCGCCAAAAGGTCAACGCTAGTCCGGACGGAACGCCAACCCTAGCAGCCCAGGCCCCGTGTGCGCACCCATAACCGAGCTGAACTCCGTCGTAAACAACTCCGCGCAATCGAACTCATCCGCCACCATCGCTCGCAGTTCCTCCGCTCGCTCCGGCACCGCCGCATGCAGCACCCCCACGTGCACCCGTGCATCGCCCGTTCGCTCCCGCATCAGCTCCACCAGCCGCCGCATCGCACGTTTGGCTGTCCGTGGACGAGCCAGGCTCTTCGTCTCACCCAGCCGCATCTCGAACAGCGGCTTCAAGTCCAACAGCGACGTCCCCAGATGCGCTATACCCGGAACACGCCCACCTTTCCACAGATAGTACAGCGTGTCCAAAAACGCCAGAATGCTCACACCCTCCGCTGCCTTCTTCGCCGCTTCCGTCACAGCCTCCAACGTCTCTCCGCTTTCCGCGGCCCGTATTGCCTCCATCGCCACCAGCGCCTCGCCCGCCGCTGCCGACCCCGAGTCCAGCACCTCGACAGGAAACCCTGCCATCTCCTCACGCGCCTGCTCCTGTCCAAGACGTGCCGCGTCGTAGCACGCACTGAACCGCGGCGACACCGTGATGCACAACACCGACTCTGCTACCCTTGAAGCTTGTCTGAACGCATCCAGGAACCGTTCAGGTGACGGCGCGGACGTCGTCGTCGGTTTGTCGGCTTGCTTCAGCAGGTCGTAAAACTCGCTCGCCTGCAAATCAACCCCGTCCAGATACGTCCTCCCATCCACGACGAGCGACATAGGCACGATGAACAACGGAACGTTCGCTTGGGAGCCTTGTGGCAGAGTGGCCGCGCTGTCCACCACGATGGACACGCGACGCTTGGGCAATTGTGAATTGGACGCAGCCTCAGTCACGGAGGCGCTGGAAATAGGACAAACCGAAAGGTGCGAAAATCAGGCCGGAACCATCAAGATTGGTCGGGGAGTGCGTAGCGCAGTTCCTCGGAAGCTTTGGCATCCTTCGGCCTGTCGAACAGAGCAGGCGCGAACAACACCACGATAGATAGCGCCGCGAACAGAAACAACGCAATGAACCCTGGCCCGCTCTCCCTGCTCAACCACGCCAGCACAATCATCGACGGTGCCGTGATTGCCAGCAGCGCCACCCGGACGAACCGCCGTCCGATGCGAAAGAACGCCACCGTAGTCAGCGCAAGTATCAGAAACACCGTAGCCACCGACCCGTCGAACTCCTGCAAACCCACACCGGTCTGCTCCAAGAGTTCTTTGCGTCCGTAGAAATACATGAACCAGAATCCCAGGAACGGCAACGGCAGCACCATCAGTGAACCCATTACCCAGTCCCGCCGCGAAACCCGCGAAAGCACCCGGACGAACACCCATAACGAAAATCCGATATACGTGATTGACACGGCATAGATCGGAATGCCCAGCGGCAGTTTGCCCTTCGTCACCACACCCCACGCGCCGTACCCGATTGCGCTCATCGCCAGACCCCAAGACACCAGCGGGATGATAAGACAATACCCCAGCCAGGGATACGACCACAGCGGTCGACCCTTACGCCAACCTAGAATACTCATAACCAGCGCGATACCCAACATCGGCCCCACCAGCGCGGGCCGTGTCCACAAATGCGTGGCGAACAAAAGTGACAGAACTAAGTGGGGTAGGGCGGCGAGACCAGCGCGTTTCCACGTCCCCGTGGTGTGTACCTCGTACATCTTGTTGGCAACGCTTTCCGTTTCGCCGAACTCTCGCATCGCCTGCTTGATGGACTCGTCGGTAGACATCCCCGAGTCGGCCAGCTCTTGCGCGCGTTCCTCGATATGGGTCTGAAGTTCGCGCACGATTTCGTCCGACTCGCTTGGAGCCAGATGCAAATGTCTACGAATGTCTGAAAAGTATCCACGTATCGTCGTCGTCATACGCTTACTGCAAATCCTTGCACTAGGCTGTTGCTCCGGGAAGCGCTACCAGATTCACTGCCGTGCTGAACTTTTCCCACTCATGTAGCATCGAAGCCAACCGCTCGTGGCCTTTCTCCGTAATGGAATAGTACCGTCGGTTCTGGCCGTTGGGAGAATCCCCCCACGAACCATTCACCAACCCGTCCTTCTCCAAACGGTGCAGGGCAGGGTAGAGCGTCCCTTCCTTAAAGCGGAAGTACCCGCTGCTCTTCTTCTCCATCTCGCGCACCAGTTGATAGCCGTACATCGGCTCGGTAATCAGCAAGGAAAGCAGCAGCGTCTCCGTGCTTCCCTTGAGCAACTCTCTTCTATATACCCCGGCCACGTCTTGCATGATGATTCTTCTCCTAACTCAGGCTACACGTACCATATTTCGGATTACGTCGTCAATAGCCCCAGGGTTTTCTTCCATCTCCGCCTCTAATACTCTTCATCGTTGCATACTCGTTTACCCGCGCCGTACCCATGCGCTACAATTGTCTGACTATCTGACTGGAGAAACCCACCTGTCTGACCGGCGCGTACAACGACTCCCCGCCATGCAAGACCTCGGCCCTGCCGAAGGCTCCGTCGCCACGCGGCTGGCCGAAACCCTCTCCCGCAACCTCGCCGATGCAAACTTTGAACCCGTATCTACACCCCTTATGGAGGAAACCGAACTCTTCACCCGCAAGGGCGGCGTCGAACTCACCGGCAGTCTCTACGCCTTCACCGACCCCGGAGGCCGCCGCGTCAGCCTCCGCCCCGAATTCACCTCCTCCGTCATCCGTTACGTCGCCGAAAACCAAAAATCTATGAAGCTGCCCGCCCGCCTTCGTTATCGTGGCCCCGTCTTCCGCTATCACAGGGGCGGCAACGGCACCTACCGCCAGTACACCCAGGTCGGTGGCGAACTCATCGGAGCATCCGGCCCCGACGCCGACGCCGAAATCGTGTCCGTCGCCGTTTCCGGCCTCAACGCTGTTGGCATCGCCAACGTCGCCATCCGAATCGGCCACCTCGGCATCCTCAACTCCTTTCTGGAGAGCTTCGGCCTATCGCCCGCCGCCAACCGTCTCATCATCGGCAGCGTCAAAACATTGCGCGACGACGAAACCGACGACCTGTTGCAGGAAGCCCGGGCCGCCGGACTTATCCGCTCGGCCAACGGCGCATCCGACTCCGCCTCGCCCGACCCCGCCGCGCTCGGCGACCTCCTGCGCGACACCCTCGGCGACGCGATGTCAAAACCCGTCGGACGGCGTACCACCGAGGAAATCCTCGCCCGCCTCATGCGCAAGTCCCGCGAAGCCAACGACCCCGTCCGCTTCACCGACGCCGTCTCATTTTTCTCGCAACTCATCCGCCTCGACGGCAAACCCGCCGACGTCGTCTCCCGCGCCCGCAAACTCTGCGCTGCCCGCAAAGTTTCTCCCAATCCCCTCGACGAACTCGACGCCCTTATCAAATCCCTCGCCGGTCGCAAGCTCAACGGCGACTCCATCCGTCTCGACCTCGGCTTCGCCCGCGGTGTCGCCTACTACACCGGCCTTGTCTTTGAACTCACCACAGCCACTTTGCCGGCGGGAGCATCCCTCGGCGGCGGCGGACGCTATGACGGCCTCATCGAAACCCTCGGTGGCAAAGACTGCGCCGCCCTCGGCTTCGCCTACGACCTCGACTACGTCCTCCTCGCCACCAAAAAACCCGCGAAAGCGAAGGCCAAATCATGACCCTCCGCTTCGGCATCCCCTCCGACGGCGCCCTCCACGAACCCGCCACCACCTTCCTGCGCAACTGCGGCATCGACATCGCCACCCACAACCCCCGCGCCTACACCGGACGTGTCCGCGGGTTGCCCGGCATATCCGTCCACTTCCTGCGCAGCGGCGACATCACCGGCAAGATTGAAGACGGCAGCATAGACTGCGGCATCACCGGACTCGACCGCTACGAAGAATCGCACAGCGACGCCAGCGACACCCGGGTCGTCCTCCCGCTCGGCTTCGGGCGGTGCGAACTCGTCATCGCCATACCCGATTCCTGGGTGGACGTAACCTCGCTTGCCGACCTCGCCGACGTCGCCCTTGACTTCCGCCGTCAGGGACGCGACCTCCGTGTCGCCACCAAAAACCCCCGCCTCACCGAACTATTCCTGTTCAAGAACGGCGTCTCCCACTTCTCCCTCGTCCACTCCAGCGGCACCCTCGAAGCCGGACCCTCCATGGGCTACGCCGACATCATCGTCGACATATCCTCGTCCGGCACCACACTGCGTGAGAATCGCCTCAAACCCATCCACGGCGGCACCATCCTCAAGGCCCAGGCCGTGCTCATCGCCAACCGCGACCTCATCCTGCCCGAGCAGACCAAGCTCGACGGCATACGCTCGCTCGTCGAACTCATCGAAGGCTACCTCCAATCCCGCGACTACTTCAGCATCACCTCCAACCTGCGCGGCGAAAGCCCCGAAGAAGTCGCAAAACAGGTGCTCGGTCGCTCCGTCATCGCCGGGCTGCGCGGCCCCACCATCTCCAAAGTCCACACACCCAGTGGAGAAGGCTGGTACGCAGCCACCATCGTCGTCGCCAAAGACCAGCTCATGAACGCCGTGGACAGCCTCCGCCAAATCGGA
>JAQBWG010000001.1 GCA_027625225.1 Chloroflexota bacterium
AGGCCAAAATCACTGCCAGCGGGTTCCCCGCGTACGGTGTCTTGGTAAACACGTCAACGTGTCGAAACTCACGCCACTTCACCATGCCATGCTCCTCGGTTATTCGTTCGCTGTGTATGATGACACACTAATCGAAATTCGTGCCGTGGCGAGGTGAATACATGTCAAAACTCGAAGTCCGAGATCTCAGGCAACCAGACAAATCTGATTCATTTCCCAAGCGAAAAGTCGAAGTCACCCACCTTGATGGACGCGACGTTGTCCGCTTCGTACTGGAGCCGGGATGGAAGTGGTCGGAGCACGTCGGCGCCGCTACGAACACAAAACTCTGCCCCAAAGAGCATATCGGCTACCATCTGTCTGGACGCCTGTATGTCCAGACGGCTGATGGCGCGGAGTCGTTTATCGAGGCAGGACAGGTGGCGTATATACCCGCAGAGCACGAAGCATGGGTAGTGGGAGACGAACCGGTCGTAGTCGTAGACTGGACGGCCTGGTCAGTCGGCTAGCTGACCACAATCACCCGCGGCAGCTTAAGCAAATCCCGCTCGAAGGAGACGTCTCGCTCCGGGAAAGCCTCGTGTGCAATCTCCATCGCCTCTTCGACCTGCTCCGGAGACAATTCAAACATCAGTCTGCCGTTCGGTTGCAACTTCTCTTGGACTTGGCCCAATAACCGGCGAATCACATCCAAGCCATCCGGCCCGCCATCCAACGCCATTCGGGGCTCGCGCTGCACGTCGCTCGGCAGGGTTGCCAGTTGTACTGACGGGATATACGGCGGATTGGACACAATGATGTCCAGCTTCCCGGTTACCGTCGAAAGCAAATCCCCCTGCATTAGTCGAACCCTATCCGCCACTCCATACCGCTCGCAGTTGCGTTGAGCCACATCCAAAGCATCCTGGCTAACGTCAGTCGCATACACCGTCGCAAGCGACAGACGAGAAGCCAGGGCAATGGCAATCGCACCGCTACCCGTCCCCACATCGGCGATGACTGGCCGCGTCAGTCCCATGTCCGTTACGGCCATCAACGTCAAATCAACCAGTAGTTCCGTTTCCTGCCGCGGTACCAGCACCTGCGAATCCACCATAAAGTCCAGCCCATAAAACTCTCGTATACCTGTGATGTACGGCAACGGCTCACCGGCTAAACGGCGTTCGGCAAGGTGGCGCACACGTTCCGCATGCTCAAACGGTACCTCGGTTTGCAGTTCGGAAAAAAATCCGACCCTGTCCATCTCAAGCGCTTGCCGGTGTAACACCTCGGCCTCCAGCGACGCATCCTCCACACCCATCAAGCTCAGACGGTCGCGTACCGACACCCACGACTCGGCCAGCTTCACAGCCCAGCTTCCTGTAGTCTTGTCCGACGTTCCTCGGCCATTAGCGCCTCGACAAAAGCGTCAATATCGCCCTCCAGCACGGCGGGAAGGCTATGGCTGGTCATATCTACTCGATGGTCCGTCACCCGATTCTGGGGAAAATTATACGTACGCACCCGCTCGGAACGGTCGCCCGTTCCGATTTGCGACCGCCGCTCCTGGCTGATTTCCTGCTGCTGCTCCTCAATTTTTCGGGCAAGTACTCGTGCCCGCAGCACCGCCATCGCCTTCTCTTTGTTCTTGAGTTGGGAGCGCTCGTCCTGACAGATGGCTACGATACCCGTGGGCTTGTGAGTGATTCGTATCGCCGTCGCAACCTTCTGTACGTTCTGTCCACCGTGTCCACCGGCGTGAAAGACGTCTATCTCCAAATCCTCGGCACTGATATCCACATCCACCTCTTCCGCTTCAGGAAGCACCGCCACCGTCGCCGCCGAAGTATGGATGCGTCCGCTCGTCTCCGTTGCCGGAACCCGCTGCACGCGGTGAACACCACTTTCGTGTTTCAGTTTGCTAAATGCCCCATCGCCCTTGATGAGGAATACAACCTCTTTGATTGAACCGATGCCGCTCTCGTTGTTATCAATCATTTCGGCCTTCCACCCCATTCGCTGAGCGTATCGGGCGTACATCCTGAACAGGTCGGCGGCGAACAGACCGGCCTCATCACCACCGGTGCCGGCTCGAATCTCCACGATGACGTTCTTGTCGTCGTTGGGGTCACGTGGCACCAGCGCAATTCTCAACTCATCCTCGAGTTTCGTCTTTCGCTCTTCCAGTTCGCCCAGTTCTTCTTTAGCCATAGCGGCCAGTTCTTTGTCTTCCTCAGCCTGGATGATGGTCTTCGCCTCAGCTATCTCCTTGTTGACCTGACGCAATTCCGCAGCCACCGAAGCCCACGCCTTCAACGAGCCGTGTTCCTTCAGCAACTTCTGCATATGGGCATAATCGGAGGCAATCTCCGGCTGTGCCAGCAGGCCTTCAATTTCCTCGAAGCGTTCCAGTATTTCAGAGGCACGGTCTAACACGGATACATATCCTTAAGAGGTAATTGCAACGTCTCCCGCATAACGACGCGGCGGACGACACAAATCAAGTATAGCAGAGAGGAATTACCCACAAAGGAATTTTGGCTAGTGAGCGGAGAGAAGTGTCGAGACCAAATCGTCTCTTCGAACGGAACTTTGTTGACTCGCTGCGAGGTCGCGAAGTTGGAACTCTCCGCTACGCAACTCGTCCTCACCGATAATGATGACATGGGTGGCCCCGACGCCCGAAGCATACCGCATCTGGCTCTTCAAACTTCGCTCTCCGGCAACCACAACCGCGGCGACGCCGCCTTGCCTCAACTCCGAGCCCAATCGAACCGCCTCGTTCATCGCCTCGGCCCCCAAGTGAAGCACCGCCACCTTGACGTCTCCCTCGGACGGAGCCTCGACCCCTTGCCGGTCAAGGTTCACCAGAATCCGCTCGATACCCATACCGAATCCGATACCGGGCGTCGGATTACCGTCCAACTCCTCGATAAGCCCGTCATACCTACCGCCGCCAACAATCGTACTTTGCGAACCCTCAACCGGCGGTACGATTTCAAACACCGTGCGGGTGTAATAATCGAATCCTCGCACCAGCCTGTTGTCTATCTCGAACGGCAACCCCACCGCATTAAGAAAAGTCTGCAGTTCATCCCAATGTGTCCGGCACGGCTCACACAAATGGTCAACCCCGTGAGGCGCCTTTGCAATCACTGGCTGGCACTGCTCGTTCTTACAGTCCAAAAGCCGTAATGGATTTTTTTGCAGTCGTCGCTGGCAGTCCTCGCAAATGGTGTTTACATGACCATCATAGTAGTCCTGTAACAGCCGCACATACGCCGGGCGGCACTCCTTATCGCCGATGCTATTGATACGCAACGCCAGATCGTGTAAGCCTAGCTTTTCCAGCAACCGCCATCCCAGTTCGATGACTTCGGCGTCTATCGCGGCACTGGCGTCGCCGATTGCCTCGATACCGAACTGATGATGCTGGCGATACCTTCCCGATTGAGGCCGCTCGTAGCGGAATATCGGACAGATGTAATACAGGCGCACCGGCTGGGGCTGGTTGTGCATTCCATGTTCGATATACGCACGACACACCGACGCCGTCCCCTCCGGACGCAGCGTCAACAAGTCGTTCCCCCGGTCCTCGAAGGTATACGTCTCCTTCTCGACGATGTCCGTAACCTCGCCGATACCCCGTACGAACAGCTTGGAATCCTCAAAGAGCGGCGTATCTATACGGCCATAACCAAAACTCTCTGCGACCTGGCGTGCGGCCTCCGTGACGTGTCGCCAGCGCTTCTGGTCAGCAGGAAGTATATCTGTGGTGCCTCTGGGAGCGCGAAACATTACATAACCCTCTATTCGACGATACCCAAAACTCGAAAGATAGTGAACTGCTTATAGTTGTCCGAGATGCACGACTGCATCGCCTCTATTCACGAGAGGATTGCGGGTTAAGCCTATGATAATCCCATCGAACTTCGCGCGTACCGAGCGCTTCGAATCCCCAAACACGTCAGAAATGATTCCTATTTGAGTCCCCTTGACAACCTGGTCGCCAAGTCCCTTTGAAAGCCTTAACAGACCGCCGCGTCCCGCCCGTAGCCACGTACTTTTTGCTATCTCGATTGGCTGCCGTTCCGGTAATTTCTTCTCGTATTCGTACATGTCCAGATGCTTCAACACCTGGAACACCCCTGCTACACCGTCCCGTATGGCGGGCTGGTCCAGTCGCAACGCCTCTCCGGCCTCGTACAAAAGCACCTTCGCCCCGCGTCGTGTTGCGGCCTCTCGAAGCGAACCGTCCCGTATCCGCGCATGCACCATAACTGGAGCTCCAAAAGCGATAGCCGCTTGACGAACGTCATCATCGGTTAGATCCGCCCGGATTTGTGGAAGATTCGTGCGGTGGTCCGAACCCGTATGGAGATCAATCAAATACTCCGCCTGGGTTATGACATCCCGCATGAACAGATAGGCGATTCGAGCCGCAAGCGAACCTTCGGGAGATCCCGGGAATGAGCGGTTCAGGTCTCGCCGGTCGGGTAAATAACGGGACTGCTGGATGAACCCGAAGATGTTCACGATCGGAACGGCTACTATTGACCCGCGTAGCTTTCGGGCATCTACCTGCGAAAGCACCTGCCTGATGATTTCCACGCCGCTGACTTCATCCCCATGAATCCCGGCACAAAGCACGAGCCTGCGCCCATCGTATTTGCCATTAACCAGGGCAACCGGCAACGACACCCACGTATCCGTGGGCAGCCTAGCGACATCAATCTCGCCTTTGATTATCTTTCCAGGGAGCGCATGAAGCTGCCCAACCTGGAGCGCTGAAGTGCTCCGTTTAGCCTTTACCGCGGTCACGCGTCTTCCCACTGGGCGCCTCTTTTTCGAGGTATTTGATAACTTCAGTAGCTACATCCACTCCCGTCGCGGCCTCGATGCCTTCTAGGCCCGGCGAAGAGTTGACTTCCATCACCACCGGCCCGTGATTCGAGCGCAGCATATCCACACCGGCAACACCCAGTCCCATAGATTTCGCGGCCCGGCGGGCCACGCTCCGCTCCTCTGCCGTCAGTTTAATAGCCTCTGCACTCCCTCCACGATGGATATTCGACCGGAATTCCCCCGGTTGCGCCTGCCGCCGTATAGCGGCGACAACTTTATTATTCACTACGAAAGTCCTTATATCCGCACCGCCGGCTTCCTTTATGTACTCCTGCACCAAAATGTTCGCGTCCAGACCGATGAACGCCTCAATCACCGATTCCGCCGCCTTCCGCGTCTCAGCCAGTACCACACCGATGCCCTGAGTACCCTGCAATAGCTTGATAACCAGGGGCGCTCCTCCGACGATATTGATAAGTCCTTCAACATCCTTCGTAGAGTTGGCAAACCCTGTAACCGGGAGGCCGATACCGTCCCGGGACAGCAATTGAAGCGAACGCAACTTATCTCGCGAACGTGTGATGGCCTGAGATTCGTTGGCAGGGAAAATCCCCATCATCTCGAACTGCCGCACAACCGCTGCGCCATAAAACGTATGAGACGCACCGATCCGTGGAATAATCGCGTCGAACGTCATCTGTTCGCCCTGAAAAATGACCGACGGCCTGTGTGAAGTGATGTTCATATAACATCGCAGGTAATCCACTACCCGAACATCATGCCCTCGTGCCTCGCCCGCCTCTCTAAGACGACTCGTAGAGTAAAGGGAAGCCTTTCGTGACAATATGCCTATTTGCATGACACACCTCCTGTTAGAGCATCCGCGCTCAACTCGATACCTCCCCGTTTGTGAATGACCGACTCGGATCCACCACGAATCGCCCCTTCACTGCTTGCCTCCCAAGCAACATCCGAAATCCCATGGCATCCCTTCGCGCCAGCGTCACTTCCACCCGCCACCGTCGGTTCTTCAGGCGAATGGTCGTCTTGATAACCGGCCTTATTTCAGCCTTACCGCTGGATGAACGAACCTTTCGATATCCTATCAGAGGTGCCTCAACCGTGACCGAAGTACGGGAATCGTCCTGCATCGGCTTAACCTTAAACCGCAGAAACACCTTCTCACCTGAACGAAACTCAGTCACATCAAAAGCATGGAGGGACGATGTCCGAGCACCTGTATCAATCTTGGCCTTAATGGCCTTGATTCCAAATTTTGGAAGGGAAATCCATTCCCTCCAGCCTATAACCGGCAACTGCGTATCAGATATGTTTGTAGTCAGCGGTAATATCCAGCAAGCGCATTACAACGCGGAATCAGTCCTAACTGAAGCATAGCACACCCTATAACCGCCCTAAGATGCTTGCTAAGCCGAACTAGTCGCGAAGTTATATACTTATACTGCATATGGATACAGTACAGCAGACTACAACACCCGTAGCTACAACCGACGACGCCAAACGTGTCGACGAATTGCTGGCCAAGGCCCGGAAATATATCCCCGAAGACCGGTTCGGTATTATCAAAGACGCCTACGCCTACGCCGCCTCGGCACATCAACATCAGGTACGCAAATCCGGCGAGCCCTTCATCGAACACCCTTACCAGACCGCGCTTTTCCTCGCCGATCTGAAACTGGACCCCAACACCCTCGCCGCTGCCCTGCTCCACGACGTCATGGAAGACTGCGGCGTCAGCTTCGACACCCTGTCGGAGAAGTTCGGCGACGAAGTTGCCCGCCTCGTGGACGGCGTTACCAAGCTCACCAAAACCGAACTCCAGCGTGCAGAACACATCATCACCGAAGCCGACGACGACTCCGTAGACGACGCCCGCTCTGCCAGCATCCGCAAGATGCTCATGTCCATGGCCGAAGACGTCCGTGTCGTCCTCATCAAGCTCGCCGACCGCCTCCACAACATGCGCACCCTTAACGCACTGCCATACGAAAAGCGCATCCTTATCGCCCAGGAAACCCTCGACATCTACGCACCGCTCGCCCACCGCCTCGGCATCTGGGACATCAAGTGGCGCCTCGAGGACTTATCCTTCCAGCACCTTCACCCCGAAGAGTACAAACACATCTCCATGCGTCTCCACACCAAGCGGGACGAACGCGAAAAGTATATCGAGCGTGTACGGGCCACCCTCGAGGAAACCCTGGAAAAGAACGGCATCAAAGCCGAAGTCACCGGTCGCCCCAAACACATCTACAGCATCTACAAAAAAGCCCGCAAGTACGAAGCCATGGACCGCACTATCGACGACATCTACGACCTATTCGCCCTGCGTGTCCTTGTGCAAAAAGTCGAAGAAAGCTACGCCGCCCTCGGCATCATCCACACCATGTGGCACCCCATCCCCGGCCAGTTCGACGACTACATCGCCAACCCCAAGGACAACCTCTACCAGTCGCTTCACACCACCGTTCTCTGCGAGGGCGCATCTCCCGTCGAAGTCCAGATCCGCACCTACGAAATGCACAACCTCGCCGAATACGGCATTGCCGCGCACTGGCTCTACAAAGAAGGCCGCACCGCCGACCTACCCTTCGAGGAAAAGATGAAGTCGCTCCGCCAGCTCATCGAATGGCAACGTGACGTCTCGGGCGACGACGAATTCGTCGAATCCTTCAAAACCGACATCTTCAACAACCAGGTATTTGTCTACACCCCCAAAGGCGAACTCAAAGAGCTTCCCGCCGGAGCCACACCGCTCGACTTCGCCTTCCGCATCCATACCGACGTCGGCGTTCGCTGCATCGGCGGCAAAGTCAACGGAAAGCTCGTTCCTTTGCAGTGCGAACTGCAGAACGGCGACACCGTCGAAATACTCACCAGCAAAACCGTCCGCGGCCCCAGTCTCGACTGGCTCAACCCCAACCTCGGCTATCTGAAAACCAACTCCGCCCGCTCCAAAGTCCGGCAGTGGTTCACCAAGCAAGAACGCACAACCAACCTCCAGCGCGGCAAAGAAATCTTCGCCCGCCAGATTCGTAGGCTTGACACCTCCATGTCCGAATCGGGCATCACCGAACTCGTCGGTCTCGACTCCGTCGAAGACCTGTTCATCTCCCTGGGCAACGGCACCCTTACCGTAGCCCAACTCGTCACCAAGCTCTTTCCTCAGCAAGAATCGAAACCCGAGGCTGCACCGACCCCGATCGATCGTAAAAGCCTGTCATCATCCGGCATCGAAGTGCTCGGCGTCGGAGACATGCTCACCCGGCTCGCACGTTGCTGCAGGCCTATACAGGGCGAAAAAATCCTCGGCTATATCACCCGCAGTCGCGGCGTCACCGTCCATCGCGCCAATTGCGCCAACATAGCTGTCGAAGCCGAAAAAGAGCCTGAGCGCATGATTCAGGTGGACTGGGGCAAGAGCCAGAGCCTCTACCCCGTCACCATAAAGCTCGAAGCCTACGACAGAGTTGGCCTTTTGAGAGACGTTACGTCGCTTGTCTCCGAAGAGCGTGTTAATATAGCATCGTGTGTGACCGAAGAGGTGGAGGACAAGAGTTTCGTCACCCTCACGGTCTACATCAATGGCATCCACCAGCTCAATAAACTATTTGCCAAGCTGGAAGGTATACGTGGGGTCATGAGCGTCGCCAGAGCGACAGCCTAGCCCCGCAAAAGAGACTGAGGAGGACAGAAAACAGTGCCTGCACCAATAACCCATCGCGTCAGTGAGCGACGGCGCGAACGAAACCTACCCCTGCGAACTAAAGTGAAAACACTTGTAACCAGCACACGCGCTGCCGTCCAGGCGGGCGATGCTGAAGAAGCCGAGGCCAAGGCCAAAGCTGCCATCGTCGCACTGGACAAAGCCGCCCAAAAAGGCGCACTGCACAAGGGTACCGCCGCCCGCCGCAAGTCCCGCCTTATGAAGCAGCTTAACTCCGTCAAAAAGAGCTAATCAGCCTCCGGGCGACAGATACACGAATCGAAAGAGACTCCCTGATGTTCAGGGAGTCTCTTTTATTGCCCCGACGGTTGGCCGGGCAACCCTTCGAGAAAATCCTTGATCGCCTTGAAATACTCCGTATCGCTATCTAAATGTGCGGAGTTGTGCGCCCCGTTTTCCAGCAGTGCGAACCGTTTATGACCCGTGGCCGACTCGAAAATCTCCTGTCCCATATCAAACGGAACCAGTTCGTCCCCGCCGTCGTGCAACACCAGCAACGGCACACGCAGTTCGGCCATCTTGGACAACGAATCGAACCGGCTTTTCACAAAAAGCCACCCCGGGATGAACGCGTACGACAGCTTCGCCATCTCCTTGATGGACGTGAACGGCGACTCCAGCACCAGTGCGTACACCTCGTGCCGCCGCGCCGTCTCCACCGCCACCGCCGACCCCAGCGACCGCCCGAACACCACCACCCTGTTCATATCCACATCGCCACGTGACCGCAAATACTCCACCGCCGCGTCCGCATCCAGGTACAAACCCTTCTCCGACGGCTTCCCCTCACTGTTCCCGTACCCGCGATAATCAACGACAAAGATGTTTACGTCCAAATGCCTGTGCGTCGCGGCAAGCTCGTCCACCTGCCCGCTGAGGTTCCCTCCGTTGCCGTGGAACCACAACCACGTGATATCCGACTCACCGGGCACGAACCATCCGTTCAGGCGCGTGCCGTCCGTTGCCGTGAAATACACGTCCTCGTACTGCAAGCCTTGAGCTTCAGGCGTCTCGGTCAGTCCTTTGGTGGGGAAAAAGATGAAGTGTCTATCCAGCAAGTCAACCTGCCTTGAAACGGATACACCGATGGCAATGACCAGAGCGGCGAGTAAGACTCCGGACGCCGCCGACCTGACCAGCGGCCAGCGGGTATGACGCATGCCTGAAGAAGAACTCCCGAACGCTACTTCCTGATGCCCTGCGAAGCAAGATAATCGTGAAGCCGGGCCACCACCGCGCTGTTCTCCTCCATGGTGAACCCATCCGCCTTGTACTCGTGCTTCCCGCTCATCCCGTCCACAGCGCCCGAATCAACGAACAGCTTCAGTAACGCCTGCTCATCTTGTACAGACATAAGCAGGTTTTTCTTTTTTAGTTTGGAGAGCGAAGCGGCGAGGCCATATCCGCCCCAGTTGGAAACGCTGGCGATAACCAGCTTGCTCGCTTTGGTGATGCACGGCTTCTCCACCAGCGATTCCGTCTCGTCCACGACCTTTGCCAGGTTTCCCATCCCAATCTCATTGCCGCCATCGCCGATGCCTACCGACGGCACGCCGCTACCGAACAAATAGTCCGTTTTGGCGTTGAACTCGGATATATCTTTGCCCCCCATATTCCGGAACTTGCCCTCGTCCGTAAATCCGCACCGCTCGATAGCGATAATCACCGACGGCTTATGCTTGGCGAGTAACTGCTTGGTGAACGCCTTGCTCTCCGCCTCACCTGCGATAGGAAAATCTACAAGCTCCGTCCCGCCCGCTATAGGCCGCATCGCCGGCTCGGTGTACCTATCGGTAACATAGACCACCTTGTAGCCGATGTTTTGCAACGCCTTTCCGATGGCCACCGCACCCGGCGGCCCGTCCGTCTCCGTCGCGCCCGCCGTCAGTATCTGGAATCCGGTCACGATGAATGCCGTCCCCGGATTGTCCAGTACCAGCTCCGCCGCCTGGTCGCAGAAATTCGCGGGCAGGTGTGGCCGCAGCGCCGTGATACCCCGCCGGTCGTTGTCGAGAATGATGTCTTCAATCGTCATGGCTATATCACCGCGTAATCTTCGTCGCGCTTGTCCGTGATGAACATATACCCCGGCGAGTGGGTAATCATAAGCGACGGCTTCGACTTCATCGCCACCGCCTGTGGCGTAACCCCGCAGGCCCAGAACACCGGCACCTCGCCCGCCTTGATTTCCGTCGGGTCGCCGAAGTCCGGCTTGCCGATGTCACGGATCCCTACCCCCGCAGGGTCGCCGATGTGCACCGGCGCGCCGTGTACCGATGGATACCTCGACGTCACCTGCACCGCCTTGACCACCTTCTCATGTGGGATAGGCCGCATGGACACCACCATCGGCCCGGAAAACACCCCGGCTGGAGTGGTGGGAATGTTCGTGATGTACATGGACACGTTGGTGTCTTGCTGAATGTGTCGCAACTCGATTCCTGAGTTCATCATGGCGTTCTCGAACGAGAAACTGCACCCTAAAAGAAACGAGACGAGGTCGTCCCGCCAGTGCTCACCCAAATCGTCCACTTCGTCATCCAACACACCGTCGCGGTAGATGCGGTACTTGGGAATGTCGTACCTGATGTCCGCACCCGGCGCGACCAGCTTCGGCTCCGTCTTGCCCGGTTCTATTACTTCAAGAATAGGACACGGCTTAGAGTTCCGCTGACAAAACAGCAGAAAATCGAAGGCTAGGTCTCTGGGAAGGACAGCCAGGTTCGCTTGCGCGTAGCCGTTGGCAACCCCTGAGGTCGGCTTTCGGAACTGCCCGTCCCGGATAAGCGCCCTCATCTCTTTCGGCGTATCTGGAAGCGATGTAACGGTCGCCATATCGGCCTCCTTCAGCTACTAAAAAGCCGCGTCTTTCGCGATAAGCGTAGCACAGACGCTCCGCGTCTCCAATGAGCCGGACTAGCCCTTGTCTTCTCTGGCCTTTTCCTGCAGTTCGTACAGCTTCGTAATCGCTTCTAAGGGCGTCATCGAAGCCACGTCCAGTCCGAGAACCTCCTCGGTAATTGGAGAAGGCGTTGGCAGCAACGGCAACTGGTCGGGCGGCGGCTGGCCGTCCTTCTTGCCCTTGCCCCGTGAACGCGGCCCAGCCCCGTTTTCCAGGTCTTTCAGCACCTCCCAGGCCCGATGGATGACACTGGACGGCAGACCCGCAAGACGGGCCACATGGACGCCATAACTCTTATCTGCACCGCCGGGCACGATACGGTGCAAAAACACCACCTCGCCCTTGTCCTCGGCCACAGCCACACTCCAATTCGTCACCCGCGGCAGCGCATCCGCCAGCTTCGTAAGCTCGTGATAGTGCGTCGCGAACAGCGTCTTGCAGCCCAATCTAGGGTGGTTGTGGATATACTCCGCCGTCGCCCGCGCGATAGCCAAGCCGTCGTAGGTGCTGGTGCCGCGTCCGATTTCATCCAGAATAATCAGGGACCGCGACGTGGCGTGGTTGAGAATCGCCGCCGTCTCCACCATCTCCACCATGAACGTCGACTGGCCCACTGCCACGTCATCCTGCAGGCCCACGCGGGTGAAGATGCGGTCTACGATGCCGATGGTAGCCGACTCCGCGGGCACGAAGCTGCCGATCTGGGCCATGAGCACGATGATGGCCACCTGCCGGATGAAAGTGGACTTGCCTGCCATGTTGGGGCCGGTGAGGATGACAAGCTGGTCGTCCTGATTGGAGAGCCGCGTGTCGTTGGGCACGAAGCTGCCGGAGGACAGCATCCGCTCCACGACGGGGTGGCGGCCGTGCTTGATGTCTATGGTGTCGCCTTCGTTGAGTTCCGGTCGGACGTAGTTGTTGCGGGAGGCGACTTCGCCCAGCGACGCGAGTACATCCACCTCGGCGATGGCGGCGGCGGTTTCCAGAATGATGCCCGCCGATTCGGCTATCTGCTGGCAGACCTGGCGGAAGAGGGCGATTTCAAGTTCGAGGATGCGGTCTTGCGCGGTGAGGACGCGGGACTCGTATTCCTTCATTTCCGGCGTGATGAAGCGCTCGCCGCCGACCAGCGTCTGACGGCGGATGTAGTGTTCGGGGGCGTTTTCGGCCTGGGATTTGGAGATTTCGATGTAGTAGCCGAAGACTTTGTTGAAACCGACTTTGAGGTTTTTGATTCCCGTTGCTTCGCGCTCGCGGGCTTCGAGGCTGGCTATGTAGTCCCGTGCACTTTTTGATGCATTTCGGATGTCGTCAAGCTCCGGAGAAAATCCAGGTTTGATGCCTCCGCCGTGGGAGATATTCGCCGGGGGGTCGTCTACGACGGCGTTCCCGATTAACGCGATGATGTCCTGGCACACTCTCAGGCTACGCTCCAATGTTGCCACTTTTGATGCGTCTTCGTCCTCTTTGAGGATGTCTTTAAGATGCGGTACTGATGCCAGTCCGATGCCTAAAGAGACGAGGTCGCGGGGTGAGGCGGTGAAGCCTCTGATTCGGTTGATGAGCCGTTCGAGGTCGGCGACGTTTTGCAGTTCGGCCTGGACGCGGCCTCGCCTGAGGGTGGAGCGGTGGAACCATTCGACGCCGTCCTGCCGTTCGAGGAGTGTGTCGAGTTGGAGCAGGGGCTGGCCGAGCCAGCGTCGGAGGAGGCGGCCGCCCATGGGGGTGCGGGTGTGGTCGAGGACGGAGAGGAGGGAGACGCGGGTGTCGCCCCAGCGCCCGCCCTCGAAAAGCTCGAGGTTGCGGCGGGTCTGGAGGTCGAGGGGCATATAGGATGTTGTGGAATAGGTGTAGAGGGCGGTTATTTGGCCCAGAGCGGCCTTTTGCTTGCCTTCGAGGTAGTGCAGGACGGCACCGGCGGCGCGGACGGCAAGGGGGAGCCCCTGGCAGCCAAAGGCTTCGAGGGATTTCACGCGGAAGTGTTCGAGCAGGCGCTCGCGGGAGAAGTCGGGGTGGAAGGCGGGCGGCTCGATTGACGTGACGACGGTGTCTTTGGGGGATTCGATGGGGTCGGCGTCCTGGGATACGAGCAGTTCGGCGGGGTTGAGGCGGGACAGCTCGTTGGGGAGGTTTGCCAGCGGGAACTGGGCGGTGGCGAACTCTGAGGTGGTGATGTCAACGTAGGCGAGTCCGGCGTTATCGCCATCGGTTATGACGGAGGCGAGGTAGTTGTTGGCGGTCTTGTCGAGGATGGAGTCTTCGATGACGGTACCGGGGGTGACGACGCGGACGACCTCGCGGTCTACCAGGCCCTTGGAGGCGGCGGGGTCGGAGGTCTGCTCGCAGATGGCGACCTTGTAGCCCTTCTTGATGAGGCGGGCAAGATAGGGGTCGAGGGCGTGGTAGGGGATGCCAGCGAGGGGGATGCGGTTGCCCTTGCCCATCTCGCGGGTGGTGAGGGCGATTTCGAGCTCGCAGGCGATGGTGCGGGCGTCGTCGTCGAAGGTTTCGTAGAAGTCGCCCATGCGGAAGAGCAGTATCTCGCCGGGATGCTGTTTTTTGATGTCGAGGTACTGTTTTCGGGCTGGGGTGGTCATGGTGGGGGTATTCTACTAAGCGGGGCTGCGCCCCGCACCCCCAGACGCGGAAGGGCGAGGCCCTTCACCCCGGGACGCGGCAGGATGGGGGGTGGGATGACAAGTCGAGTCCTAGGCCCGCGGAAGCCTAGTGATTTGCATTTCGCTCGTCCATTGATACCAATATCTATTGGTTAGTTGTAATCGTACTTTTGCATACGCTTCAGTTACAGAATCAGGTACGTTCACTTTCTTGGCATTAAACTCACACATAAATCGGTTTTCAATCATTGTGGGCTTGATAGGGATTGCAGATAGAGCTATGGTCTCGTGCTGAAACGATATTGAACATTCATACTTGTGCCAGTTCGAACGAATCTTTTCTACCGTCCCGTACAGCTTGAGTAAGTTTGCGGGCCTATGTAGTTCCAATGCCCAACCGCTATTGAATATCAACGATGTTCGCCGATCATTCCATACTGTGCCTATCATCCATAAAAGCGCTACGAAACAAGCAAGAGCCAAAAAGCAAATAAGAGCCAGCAAGCCACGAAACAGCGAGTCGGGCAGCATTATGCCCTGCACTGCAACTAATGCAAGTGCCAATCCAACAAAGGTGGCAAGTAGGCCCGTGACAGCGACAAGTACGCCCATACGGCGATTCTACTACGAAGCATGGCGTGCCTGTCTGGCTGACTCGTCTAAATCCTCCTTTCCAATCAGAGTCTCTGTGTGGTAATGAAAGTGTGTTGAAACACAAATCCATTACCACACAGTTGAGTGATTGCTCATCCTTCGACAGGCTCAGGACGAACGGGTTTGAGGCGGAAGGTTGTTGGCTAGGACGGGCGGTGTGTGGTTGTGGTGGGCCTTTAGATTCTTCGCTGCGCCGAGAATGACAGTGGGAGCGTCGTAGACGGGTGTTAGCTATAAAATACACCGCTATTCCGAATCCTTTCGTCCTTGCCCATATTTAACTAACCGATTAGTATTGGGCACGCCAGAGGATTCCTCTTTTACGTAGGAATGGGTGACTAGAGGGATGTGTTTGTGGGGACTGATTATTCCCGTGCACGAAGGAAGGATGCGAAACGATGGCTGAGAAAATCGTAGACGGTTCCACCCCGGAGTACTCCATGGGCTACAGCGACGAGTTTCAGCAGCTACTCAAGCGCAGAAGTGCAGAAACGACCGCGGCACATTTAATCCCTCTTCTCAAACCTGGCATGCGTGTACTCGACTTTGGTTGCGGCCCTGGAACGATATCGGTCGGCCTGGCCAAGGTCGTCGCCCCCGGGGAGCTGCACGGCATCGATCTGGAAGAGTCGCAGGTAAAGTTGGCGCGCGCTGCGGCGGCAGCTGGCGGGCATGACAACGCTACTTTTCATGTCGCTAATGCGACCAAGCTTCCTTTTGAAGACGATTCGTTCGATGCCGCACACTGTAACGCCGTTCTCAATCACATCCCTGACACCCAAACCGCACTTGCCGAGGTTAAGCGGGTGCTAAAACCTGGCGGCATCATGTTTTCCCGAGACTGGATTTCGGGCGCGAACATTTGGTTTCCCCAACCAGGAACACTCGGTTCGGCGTTTGACCTCTTTGGCGCCTTGGTTGAGGCAAGCGATGGACATCCCTACATGGGCAAAGAACTCAAGAACGAATTCCGTCTAGCCGGCTTTACAGACATAGTTACCTCTGTTTCATACGAAACCTATAGTTCGAGCGAAGACGTCGAGTTTTTTCACGGTTGGGCGGTAAATTATATATCCCGAATAGCTGAGAGGGTCATCGAACTTGGGCTTGGCGCTCAGAGCGATATCGATGGATATCTGGCATCGCTCGATGAGTGGAAGAGCCACCCCGGCTCATTTGCGGGCAATCCTTGGGGTCAGGCGATAGGCCACAAGCCGTAATCGAGGCTCCCGTTTACCAATTACGTAGAAGGGCTAAGCCCTCAAGAGGAGATGGGATACGACCGACCGGACAGTTTGAATCCGGCCAGAACGGAGATGTGTAGATGGCTCTTTCGATATGTTTCGTGGGGTGCGGGGAGTACGCCAAGGATGTTCTCGAACAGATAGACGCGGGTAAGCCGGGCGGGCCGGTGGTAGACGGGAATGCCTCTCACAGTAAAGCGCGGCTAGATTCTTCTATTGAGCGCTCAGTCCGCCGTCAATGATAAGCTCCGAACCTGTCATATACGAGGATTCGTCGGACGCCAGGAATAGCACTCCATACGCAACTTCAATCGGGCGTGCCCTTCTGCCGAGGGGATATGCTGCCTTAAACGATTCCAGGTCGGCGGCCTCATACACTTCCTTTAGCATCGTCGTGTCCAATGGCCCGGGGTGCACGGAGTTCACGCGAATCCTGTCCGGTGCGAATTCAAGGGCCGCTGTCTTGGTAAACATGCGCACCGCGGCTTTTGAGGTGTTGTAGGCTGCCTGGCTGGGGGAGCCGATGTTTGCCGACACCGACGCGACGTTTACAATCGACCCGCCGCCGTGTTTCTTCATGTGGGGAACAACTTCACGTGTGCCGAGAAACACCCCCGTCGAGTTCACTGCCAGTACTTTGTTCCAAAGGGTCAAATCTGTATCCAGCACTCCTTCGGTGCGCAAGATAGCAGCGTTGTTGACCAAAACATCAATCTTTCCAAACTCGCGAAGGGCTGCGTTCACTACGCGCTGCCAGTCGGCCTCGCTCGCCACGTCATGTTTAGTGAAGCTGGCAAGACCGCCTGTGTCTCTTATAGCGGCGGCTACGTGTTCGCCATCGTCCGCCCTTTGGTCGGTTAGGACGATGCGAGCGCCCTCGCGCGCGAACATTGTGGATATCTCCGCGCCCAGGCCACGTGCGGCGCCTGTGACGATAGCAACTTTTCCCTTGAGTCTCATGCTGGTTCCTTTTTAAGAGTCGGGAGCGATTACGATATTGGTGTCACTATGCTGCCCCTATACGGGCGGGCCGGCGAAGGAGCGGAAAGGTTCGGGAACGTAGTCTTCGAGGGCGGGTGCCCAGTCGGCGAGCAGGTCGCGGATGACGGGGTCGTCCTTTCTGAGCCAGGCGAGGTGACGGAGGGCGTGCTCTACGACCTGGGACACGCCTATGGACGAGGGAGGGGCGGTAGCGCCGCCCCTGGCGAGTTCGGCACGGCCTACTTCTTCGAGCTTCCAGAACTCCGGGGCGGTTGTGTCGGGCGATACTACGGCGATGTATGTGAGTACCACTTCCTTGTCCACATGCCGCCAGGAGGTGGAGTGGAGCACGACGGTGTCCAGTCCGAGGTGTTTGGCGGCTTTGACGGCGATGTCTTCGGGTTGCGATTGCGCGGGCCAGGCCACCATGAAGGAATCGGCATGTTCAGGGGTGAACGACCAGATCGTGCCGTCCCGGAGCAGGACGGGGAGAATTTCGATGGACTGCATGACGAAGTCGGGCGACCAGAAGGCCTCGGAGACCGGGCCTGCCAGTCCGTGGATGTCGCCTGACGGTTTGTCTTCAGGCATGGGTGGCTAATCCAGAGGCGTGGCCTGGGACATCACCTGGTCTTCGGTCAGGTTCTGCTGGTGCGCTTCTTTGCCGTGAGCAGTGACATTGGCGACCACTTCGCTCTTGGCGCCCATGGTGCGCCAGCCGCAAACGCAGGTGACCTGCCACTGGCGTGGGCTGTCGTTGTCCGACATGTGAGCCTCCTTACGCTAGGACGCGATGCGACGAAGGTACCGCTGTTAACGGAGACATGTCAAGCCGTGCTTATCGCAGGTCCATGATGACCTTGAGCTGGGCAGGGGTGTTGCGCTGGATGAGGAGGGTGGAGCCCTGGACGGGCTGGAGTCGTATATTGAAGGTGCTGGAGCTGCCCAGCGGGGTGGCGAGTCCGGTGAGGGTGACGGTGATTTCGACGCGCTCGCCGGGCTCGAGCAGGTTACCGGAGCCGATGACCCACTTGGCCGACCATGCGCTGGTGGGGAGTTCGAGCGCCTGGGAGTCGTCGGAATACCTGACGGACATCTCGCTGTCGCCAGAGTTGGACAGGTTGACGGCCGCGCCGGAGTCGCCCGAGTTGGTGACGTAGAACACGAGCTTGTCCACGGTGTTGGGCGGCGTGCCGAAAGCGGTGACGGAGCCGCGGAGCAGGATGTTGGCGTTGGCTGAGTCGAGCCCGCTGAGTACGACTTCTTTGTTTTCGCCAGCGCTGAACACGCCGGTGCTTAGCATGACGAAGCCGAATACGGATGCGACGACTATGAAGGCGATGAGAACGATGGCGGTTTCGATGGCGGACGCGCCACGCCGTTCACGTAGCAGTGATGCGAGGCTACGAGATGGCTGCAAGGTGCTGGGCATACGTGCCGAGACGGTACCGACCAACCTTACGGCTGGCCGGTACGCCTTGTTATTCGGTAAGGGGCTTGCCTTCGGTGAAGCCAAACTTGGGGCCTTCAGCAGTGTTAATGACATCCACGTAGGTCTCGGGGAGGGTTTTTTCCAGCTCATTATCGACAACCAGCACGGGGACGCTGCGGTGCACGATTACGCGGTCGGTATCCTTGGGGCTGTCAGGGGCGAGCGAGAGGCTTCCATGGGTTCCACTAACCCGCATGATGACACCTTTCCCGAAATTCCCGGAGTTGACGTGGGCTAGGAGTCTCATCCCACCGTTCGCAGTGAGCTTAATCATAGTTCTTCCTCATCTTTCGCTAGTGGGGTCAGTCCTACCTCTTGGCGGCACAATTCCCCAGCGATGGGAGAAAGCTCTAAGAATCAAGCTTATCGGCAAGTGGTGACGAGGGCATCATACACTATTTTCGATGACCCAGTCCCAAGCCATGGAGGCGGTGCTATCCGTTAGGGGACGGCACCGGGGTTGGTGTCGGTGAAGCGGTGGGTGTAGGAGAGGGCGTAGCGGTGGGCGACGGTTGGTTCGAGTTGTTGGCATCGTTCGGCGAAATTACCGGCGTGGCGGTAGGCGTGAGGGTGCTGGATGGCGTTGGGCTGGACGTGGCGGTCGGCGAAGGCGTCGGTTGAGCATTCACGCCAGGTGTCGGGGTTGCTATCGGTGTCGGCGTGGATTGAATAACGATTTGTATCAAGAATTCAACGCTGGTGGCCATTATGGTGCCGTTGGCGCGAACGATACCGGTGATACGCACGACATCTCCGACCTGAGGTGTGCGGCCCTGGCGAAGTACGCTGGCGGGAACCATTATTTCACGTCCGGCGACTATCCAGCGGTTGCCGTTGATAATTTCGATCTGGGACTGGAAGTGGATGACGCTTTCGTCCGACTCGAGCCTGGGCGTGGGTGTCGGTGTGGCCGTCGGAACCGGTGTGGACGCGGGTACCGGCGTAGAAGCTACCGCCGCCGTAGGCACGATGTCCGGCGTGACTGAGGGTGCCGGTGTTGGTGTCGGCGTTCGTTGCGGCGTATCGTCGTTGAGAGTGAGCCGGGTTGGAACAGCGGTCGCCGTCGGTACAGGCGTAGACGTCTGCTGAGGCGTCGCAGCAGGTGACGGTGTAGCCGTCGGAGTCGGCTGAACAGCGGTTGCGGTGGGTGTGGGCTGCGGTGGGCCTTCCTTACGGGCCTGAAGCACCCGCGGCTCTTGCGCAAATACGCGTACGACGGGGTTAAGAATGAATTCGTTCTGGCCGGTAACGACGATGGAACTCAGTCCGTCGAAGTCGAGGAATATGTGAGTGGTTTCGCCCTGGGCTACGCGAAATGGGCGGGTGAGACTGATGCTGCCGCCGGGTATCTTCACGGGATATTCGACGCCGGCTATGACTATTACGGAGTTGGTGATGCTGAACTGCACTTTCGTATAGGTGCCGGCCTCTACCTGTTGTTCGACGAGGAAGGAGTGCACGTCGGCAATCTTCAGCAGGTCGAATACCCGTGGTTCATCCAGTATGTCTATCCACCGGCTGCGTTCTCCCGCGGCGAGGTGTGCCTGGATATCGTTTACTTCTACGAGTACCGCTTCGGCATCGGGCGGCGGCGGGTCGGATGCCCAGAAACTGAGGGTACCCATGACGGTGGAAGCAGCCTGAGACGGAAGCTGGGCGGCGGCGGCTTCGATGCTGCCGCCGAACACTTCGCTGGAGGCGATGAATACGTCGCTTGCCGTTTCCTGAACGACTTCCGGAGCCTCCAGCAAGGTCGCCTGAAGCTTGGTGAGAGAGGTGGAGGCGCGCACTTCAAGCTTTTCCTTGAAGGCGATGGCGACGGCTTCGTCCTCCACCGATTCGGCGAAGGACACGGCCCGTTGGAGGTTCTTCCGGAGGTCTTCTTGCACAGCGGCCACCTGTTCGGTGCTCCCGGAAGACACGAGGCTGCTGATTTCCTCGACCCTGCGGTCTGCGTAGACCAACTCGAGTTCCGCCTTTTCGGCGGGGGAGAATTCGAATGCTACACGCAGGTTTTCGGCGCTACGTTTTACGCCATACAGGGTATCGCCCGGAATGGCGGTGTTGGAGGCGGTGATGATGCCGCTGCCGCCACCAAAGACTATCGCCAGAATGAGGGCTCCGGCCATAGCAGCTACCCGAAGCTTGCTGCCGAAGAGGACATCCAGCCATGATGTCTGCGGCGGGGTGGTTTCAAGCTCCCGTTTGGCTTGCTGTAGTTGCTGCCATCCGCGGGACTTGGCGGCGGCGGATACAGGAACCTGCCGGTATTGCATGAGCCAATCGGTGATGGTGGCGAGCGCGGGTTCGAGTTCCGCGCGGAACCCAGGATACAGGTCAAGGCAGTGCTGAACCGACTCGCCCTTAAAGGCGATGCGGTCTATGCACTCGTCCAGTATCTTGTCAAACTCTTGCGTCATGCTTCCTTCGAGTCCATGTTTTCTTTCAGCAGTTCACGTAGCTTTTTGATGGCCGCGCTCTGCATCTCTCTGACGGCACCAGGTTTTTTGCCGAGGGCTTTTGCGGCCTGCTCAGAGGTCATCTCCGCGCCAAACCGAAGCTGGAGCACCCTGCGTTGTGCTTCGGAAATTCCGGCCATTGCGTCGTTCAACGTGCCAAGCTCGTCGCGGCGTTCGGCAGATTCGGTGGGGTCACCCAACGAGGTTGGTTTTCGAAGGGCTTCGTCCAGTTCGACGGATTCAGGCCTGCGTGTGCGCTTACGCAGATGGTCGACCACGATGTTGTGAGCGATGCGGATAATCCATGTTTCGAGGGGAGGGCCTTGGGCGGTATACTTATGAGAAGAGCGAAGGGCGCGAGTGAAGACTTCGCTGGCGAGGTCTTCCGCTTCGTGCATATTTCCAATACGTGCGTATATATACCGGGCCACACGCTCGTATTGCGTTTGGTATAGCTCGGCGATTGCGTCGCGAATCTCGGACGACCCGCGACTACCCGGCACCCTGCCTGTCCCCGGTAGAGTTCACGTATTAATTGTAGGGCACTGCTTCGCCTTCTCATCGGATTAGCCACCCCAATGCGGCGTATAGACAACATGTCCGTTTAGGTGTCTATACGTCTGTGGCCATGTCGAAGCGGGTTACTGGTCATAGCAAACCTCCGGTAGTACCGAATGGATTTGCTCCCAACTGCGCGATAAGAAACGACCGGGTCTAATGCCGGTGTAAGAGGTATTCGGTTCGTAATACAAGATTCGGGCTGACGCGGCCCTTGACGGTTGGCCATACTCAGTCCTTACCTGTCCAGTTAATCCCCAGATACATAGTGTGCACTCTGGTCTGTTTATACATGCTCTATCCTGCCTCGTTAACTCGACAGGTAATAACGTCTGAGCATGCGGAATGTCAGGTTTTGGACGACAAATTTCGGGAGATGAAGAAAAAATAGGCAGGGGCGTTCCCATATGATCGGAACGCCCCTACAGAAAGTCGCTAGGTTGTGAGAGGAATCAGTCTTCTTTCCAGAAACGCTCTTCCTCGACGCGGTAGCCCTTGGGGGTCATGCGGGCTTTGACGTCTTCGATCATGCCGGGGTGGCCGCAGGCGTAGACGATGGAGTTTTCGGCGGTGCAGCCGAACTTTGCGGCGTATTCCTCGACGATATTGTTCACACGTCCGGTGATGCCCTTCCAGCCGTTGTTGCGCGCTTCTGCGGGCCGGCTGATGGTGGGCACGAAGGTGACGAGGTCGGGATGGTCCTTTGCGAGCGCTTCAAACTCGCCGTCGTAGGTAAATTCGTCAATATAGCTGGCGCCGAACAGGACGTAGAACTGGTGGCCCGACTGGTTGTCGTGCAGATACTGGCGGATGATGCTGATGTAGGGCACGATGCCAGTGACGGTGCCGACCATGAGCTGCTTGGGCATGTCGGGTTTGAATGTGAAGATACCTTTGGCACGGGGCCGAATGGAGAGGGTGTCGCCTTCCTTCAGTTCCCATATCTTGGGGGTAAGGACGCCGCCCTCAGAAAGTGGGACGAGCTCGACAAATAACTCAAGGTTTTCTTCGTAGGGTGCGGAGATGATGGAGTAGGCGCGCTCAATGCCATCCAAACCGATGGTGCAGTACTGTCCGGCTTTGAAGGTGTAGCCTTCGGGCCGCTGAATCCACATCTTGATGAGTTCGGGGGTTGTGTCTATCCGCTTGAGGACTTTGGTTTCGAGAAGTTTTTTGGGTGCTACTTGCTGCGCTGCCGCTGGTGCTTGGTCCACTACACACTCACTTTAGAAATATTTCGCCCCCGGAGTTTTCATGTTGCCATAGCGATTGGGCGTTCGCAAGGCAAATAAGGACTGTCTCACGTATTTCAGACGCGCTTGTTGCCCCAGGGTTAGTCGTCGGCTGCCATTTCGGCGTCGAGGGCGGGAGCTTCAGCTTTTTCCATACGCACATGGGTGAGGGGCAAGCCGGGGACGTGAATCATGGGGTCTGGATATTTGCTGGTATCGAGCTGGATGGCTAGCTCGCCGAACAACGAGGTCATTCCAATCATGCCCTTGTGCGGGCCGGTGAGGCGGGCTACGCCCCGAATCTGTTCGGAGCCGGATGTGATTTCGACCCAGTCGCCTTCGGCAACTTCGGCCTTTTTGGCATCGGCTGGGTGCAGTTCGACGATTTCGTCGCGGCGGACGGTGTTCTTGCGGGTGCCTTCAACGACTTCCATCTCAAGGTCGGCATCGAACAGGATGCGGCCGCGGGCAAGTACGAAGGGGAAGTCTTTGTCCTTGTGAGCCTTCGGCTCGTGGAGCTTGACTGCCGAGAAGGCGAATTTGGTTTTGTCGTCGTATAACGTGCGCGTGCCCACGGAGTCCGATGTGGGTGCCGGCCACTGGACGCCACCCCTGGCGACCTTGGGGTAGGTGAGTCCGGCGTAGGAGGGTACAAGCTGGCGAATCTCGTCGAAGATGGCCTGGGTGTTTTCCTGGTCGAAGCCTTCGATGTTCATGCGGCGGGCGATGCGGCAGAGGATGTGCCAGGTGGCCTCTTCCTCTCCCTTGGGACCGATAGCAGGATGAAGGAGTTGCACGCGCCGTTCAAGGTTGGTGTAGGTGCCGTCCTTCTCGGCGAAGGTGGAGGACGGAAGGACGACGTGAGCGAGTTTACCGACATCGCTGATGAAGCCGTCCTGGACGACGAGCAGGTCGAGTTGCGCTAGGGCTCCAAGGAAGCCGGGAAGCTGTCCGTTGGTGAAATTGATGCTGTCGCCGATGATGTGCAGGGCGGTGATGTTGCCGTCGTTGATGGCGGCGGTGATTTCCTGCAGGGAAAGTCCCTTTTCGGCAGATAGATCAACGCTCCACTTTTTGCTTACTTCGGCGAGGGCTTTTTTGTCGTCGAGGCGACGATAGCCAGGGAGCAGGTTAGGGGCGCAGCCGACATCCTTGGCGCCCTGTTCGTTGGTGCCGAGGAACAGCGGATAGAGGCCAGTGCCGGGCTTGCCGAGGTTTCCGGTGGCGAGCGCGAGGTTTGCCAGGGCGCGGACGCAGTCGGGGCGCTGTTCGGCGGTGACGGTTTCAAGAGCATAGAGGATAGCGCCGGGCTTGGTCAGGCCGATGAGCCGGGCGGCTTCCTGAATCTGTTCCCCGGAAACTCCGGTGGTTTTTTCGACAGTGGCAAGGTCGAAGTCAGCAACGGCGGCTTTGAGGGCGTCGAGGCCGTCGGTTCGGTTAGCGATGAACTCGCCGTCGGCGAGAGATTCGTCCAGGATGACGCGGAGCATACCGCCGATGAGGGCAGCCTCGGTGTCCGGCTTGGGCCGCAGCCAGTGGGTAGCGAAGCGGGTCATCTCGGTCTCGCGCTGGTCAATAACGACGACCTTGGAGCCGGCGCGGACGGCACGTTTGATGGGCACGCCGACAACGTTCTGCTCTTCGGTGAGGTTACTAGAGACGATGAGGAATGCCTTGGATTCTTCCAGGCCCCAGACGGTGTTGGTGGCAGCGGGATGGCCGAGGGCTTCGCCAAGGGTGGCGGTGAGCTCGGGGCGAAGGTTGGAGGACACGTCCACGTTGTTGCTGCCCATGACGACACGAGTAAACTTCTGGGCGAGGAAGGCCTCTTCGTTAGTGTTACGCGGGGAGACGATAAGGCCGTACTTGCCTTTATGGCCGGGGAGACGTTCGACGAGATAGTCGAGAGCGTCGTTCCAGGTGGCCGCCTTCAGTTCGTCGCCGGCGCGGAGCATGGGCTGTTTGAGCTGGTTCTTACTGTTCACATAGTTGAGGCCGAACTTACCTTTGAAACAGGCCTGACCGTGGTTGGCCTCGGCGTCGCGGTCGGGGATGGAGCGGATGACCTGGTTGCGCTTGTTGATTTCGAGGGTGAGCTGGCAGCCGACGGGGCAATGCGGGCAGGTGGTGGTGACGGTGCGGGAGGCCTTCTCCCACTTGTAGGCGTGCTCGACGAGTGCGCCGGTGGGGCAGGCGTCGATACATGCGCCGCAGAATTCGCAGCCGGATTCCAACAGGGAGGTGCCCTGGGAGGTGCCGATGAGGCTCTTACCGGCACGGTTGAGGAAGGTGAGCGCGGTATCACCGCGTATCTCGTCGCAGACGCGCACGCACCGTCCGCAAACGATGCAGAGGTTCATATCCATGTCCCAGAACGGGTCTTTCACCGACAGGGGAAGGTTGCGGTTGTTGTAGGTGAGTGGAGTCTCCATGTCCATGTCGAGCCAGCGGACGGTGTCTTTCAATTCGCAGCGCTCGTTCTTGGGGCAGGTGACGCAGCGGTCGTTGACGGCGACGTGGCGCAGGCAAACGTCGGAGGGACCACAGAGCTCGACGCGGTGGCAGGTGAGACAGCCGTGGGGATGCTCGGAAAGGAGCAAGTCCATGATGCCGCGACGGAGCTCGACCACTTCGGGAATCTTGGTCTGCACAACCATACCCTCGGCGATGGGTGTGGTGCAGGAAGCCGGGCTTCCGGGCAAGGAGCGCATGTTGCCGTCGGGGCCGGGCGCCTCGGCTTTCACCACACACATGCGGCAGGCGCCGAATGGTTTGGTATCGGGGTAGTAACACAGATAGGGGATGTAGACTCCGGCGTCCATCGCTGCCTGGAGAATCATCTGGCCCGGCTTGGCCTTGATTTCCTTGCCGTCAATGGTGAGGTTTATCTGTTTGGGAGGCGCCTGGGTCATATCAGTCTCCTGCCCTTTCGGCGACCGCTTCCATGGAGAAGGGGCGCGTGGTTATGGGCATGTACTTGGGTGTGTCGCAACTTCCGGTGGGGCAGCGGTTCTCAGTCATGTGGGCCTCGAAGTCAGCCTCGAAGTGCTGGATGGCGGAGCGGATGGGGTTGAAGCCCAGCTGGCCGTGTCCGCAGAGGGAGCCTGCCTGCATTGTCTTGCCGACGCTGCGCATGAGGTCGAGGTCGCCGGGGCGACTTTTCTTTTCCAGAATACGGTTAACGATTTCGAGCAGGTTGGTGGTGCCGAGACGGCAGGGGAAACACTTGCCGCACGACTCGTACTGCTCGAAGGCGACGAGGTTGCGGGTGAGGTCAACGGCACAGACGCTATCGTCGCCGATGATGACGCCGCCGGAGCCGAGAATGGCGCCCGCCTTGGACATCTCGTCGAAGTCTATGTGAATGTCTAAGCTGGAGGCGGGGAGTACGCCGCCGAGCGGGCCGCCGGTCTGCAGCATTTTGAGCTGCTTGCCCCCGGGGACACCACCGCCGATATCGTTCACCACCTGACCGATGGTGAGGCCCATGGGAACCTCATACAGGCCGGGGCGGGTGATGTGTCCGTTGAGGCATACGATGGCGGTGCCTTTGCTCTTGTTCACACCGATGGAGTTAAACCATTCGGCGCCTTTGGAGATAATCTCCGGCGCGTACGAAAGTGTTTTGACGTTGTTGATGTTGCTGGGCCTGCCCCATACGCCAAAGGCGGCGGGGAAGGGAGGACGGGCGCGGGGCATGGAACGGTGGCCTTCGATGGCTTCCATGAGCGCGGTTTCTTCGCCAGCTACATACGACTCGCCGGTCAGGGCAACTTCGATGTCATAGCTGAAGTCGGAGCCGAGGATGTTTTTGCCAAGCAGGCCATGTTCATAAGCCTGACGGATGGCTTCTTCGGTGCGGTCTATAGGGCCGTTGTGGCCGTGGCGGATGAACACAAAGCCGTTGGTGGAACGGGTGGCGTATCCGGCGATGGTCAATCCTTCGATGAGGGTGAAGGGATCACTTTCGAGAATGGTCTTGTCGTTGACCGCGCCGGGGTCGCCTTCTTCACAGTTGCACAGGATGTATTTTTTGGGCGCGGTGTTGTTTACGAGAAAGCTCCACTTCACGCCGGTAGGGAAGGCGGCTCCGCCCCGCCCACGTAGACCGGAGTTCTTAATCTCGTCGAGGGCGGCGTTGTAATCCATGGTGCTGAGGGCTTTATTGAGGCCAGAGTAGCCGCCATTGGCGATGTATTGGAAGATGTCGCCGGGGTCGGTGTTGCCGCCGTTGCGCAGGGCAACACGCTGCTGGAGGGCGATGCCGGGGAGCTTGGCAAGGTCGCCCATGCCCTTGATGGGCTGCTGGCCTTCGCCCGCGAGGTAGCCAAGGGCCTTGCCTTTGGGAACAACGTTTTTTGCGATGTAGTCGTCCACAATGGCGTCCACATCTTCCGGAGTTACGTTGCCGAAGAAGAGACGGGCGCCGCCGTCTTTGGACACGTCGAGAAGCGGCTCGGCGTAGCAGAGGCCAAGGCAGCCAGTCTCGCTCACGACGGCATCTATCTTTTTGTCTTTAAGCTTGGCTTTGATGGCATCGAGGACGTCGTAGGCGCCAGCGGCGTGGCCACACATGGCAGTGCCGATGCGAATCCAGGGTTTCTTGCCCCCGGTCAGTTCGGCCCATTTTTTATCGGCAGCCTTTTTGAGTTCTTCGTAGGAAGCCATCAGTGTTTTTTAGCCTTGGTTTTGGAGAGTGAGGACACTTTGTCACGGGCCTGCGCTTCGGTCACGCGGCCTACGAGCCGATGGTTCACGGACATAACCGGCCCCTGAGCACAGGCGCCAAGGCAGGTGTTGTAGCGAAGGGTGATGAGGCCGTCGTCGGTATCGCCTTCACCTTCGAGTTTCAGTTCGTCGTGGAGGGTTTCGATGATTTTGGTCGCGCCAACGAGGTGGCAGGTAGGACCCCAGCAGACTTCGACAGTATGGGTGGTCGGAGGGGTGAATCGGAAGTTAGTGTAGAAGGATGCCACACCCCAGACTTCGTTAGTCGTAGTGTCGTGATGGTTGGCGACCTCTTCGATGGCTTCGTCGGGGATGTACCCAATCGCATCCTGAATGGCGAGCAGCGATGATAAGACCGTCCATGTCGGTCGTTTCTGGGACTGAATCGCCTCTTTTACCTGCTCGCGCAGGGCCCCTGCCATCGGGCTCTTAGCCGTCAAAAAGCTCCTCCGTGACGTTCATCACAAAGTCGCGTTTATCTTAGCACAGCAGCTTTGGCCCAACAACGCTGGAGGCCGATTACGCTTACCCGTCGGGGAGGTCTTCGAGAAGCAGCCGCGCGACGTGTTTGCCCATGCGGACACTGTAGTTGGTGCCGCGGTCTTCGGGGTATATCTGGGTGGTGTTGGCCAAATACAGGCGCTCGATAGGCGTACGGTGGTCGGGGATACGCTGCGAGTAGTTGGTGCCGATGATGGGCTGGGCCGCGCCGACACGGTGGTAATGGCTATTCTGTATCCATGATTCGTCAAAGTCAGGATTGATTTTCTTCAGGTGAGGGATGTACTCGGCCTGCAACTCTTCATGCGACATTTTGTAGAGCGGGTGGTTCTCGCTCAAGTAGTTGGTGAGATAGACGATGTGCTTGCCGCCGTAGTGCTCGGGCGGGATGAGGTTGGTGTGTTCGATGACGCCGACGAAGGGGATGGAACGGTCGGCGACGTTGAGCCAGTAGATATCGGTGAGCGGCCTGTCGAGTTCTAGGATAAGCAGTACGGCGGCCATGTAGGTGACGCCGTTGAGTTTGGCGAGGTAGTCGTCGGGAAGGGACGGGACGAGCTTGGGGAAGATGAACGACGGCGTGGTGGCGATGATTGCGTCGAATTCCTGCGTTGGCGTGGGGCCGTCGCGCGGGCCGGTTTCGAGGCCGACGGCGCGGTTGTTTTGGACGATGACTTGCTTCACGCCGGTGCTCAAGTGCACCTCACTGCCCTGCTCGGCGACACGCTCGGCCAAAACGTCGAACACTTCGCCAAAGCTGCCGATGGGGTAGCCGAGGAGTTCTTTCGCGAGACCTTTGCCACGTGAGGCGAAGCGGGTGTGAATCTTCCCCCAGAACCAAGGCATGCCTACTTCTTTGTAGTGTTCCTCGCCGAATTTGCCACGTAGGAGCGGCCCCCAGACGACGTCGTAGACCCGCTTGCCTGCGTTCTTGCGTATCCAGGCGTCGGCAGTTTGGCTTTCGAGCTTCCGCCAGTCGTTGTTGCGCTGGAGCAGGAGGGTGACGAGTCCCAAACGGAACCTATCGATGATGGAGAGCGGGCTGAAGCGCAGAAGGTCTAATGGGGTAACGAAGTTGTATATCTTGCTTTTGTGGAGAATGCCGACGGTAGACTCTATCCACTTCATCTGGTGACCCAGACCTATCTCGTGGATGAGGTCGACGATGTCGGTATCGGAGGTGAACAGGTGGTGGTAGCCTCGCTCAAGCGGCGCTCCACCGACGTCGAAGGTAGACGCCTGGCCTCCCAGGAACGGGGCTGTTTCGTATACGACGGCTGTGTGGCCATGCTTGCCCAGTTCGTAAGCGGCGGCGAGTCCTGCAGCGCCCGCGCCGATGATGCCGATGTTCACTTTTGCGTCTCACTTCCTGGTACCGATTCCGGTGCCATTGTATCGGCTGGTGGCTCGTCGCGGGTGCCGGAACGCCAAAGGGTGCGGAGTGAGACGTTCTCTTTCCAGAGAAACGCCTGGCCGAGAATAATCATGGACAGTAGAAGAACGGCGTGCACCACGGCGGCGTAGGCTCCGGCGACGGCACGGTCAACCGTGGCCAACGGAAGCAGCACGAGCGTTTCACGGGCGACGAGTTCGAACAGGCCGACGCCGCCGGGTGCAGCGGGAACGGAACTGCCGATGTTGGATATGGCGGTGACGAGAACAACGGTCACGGCAAGTGCAAGCAGGCTGTCGAATGTTTCATGCAGTCCGAAGGCAAAGCCGATCATGAAGAACAATCCTGCCTCGAACAGCCAAATAGGCGCCGAAACGAGCATAAGTCCGACCAACGACTTGATACTTTTTAGGGACGCGAGGCCGTGGATGAAAAGGTCAACAAGAGTCCAGATAAGGTCAGCTAGCTTCGTCGGGAGGAAACGTAGAATCCGCCGTATGAATAGGCCCGCCGGTTCGGGATAGCGGGCCAGCGCTACAAGCACCACGAAGAGTCCGATAAAGGGAACAGTTACCGCGGCGACAAGCCATGGCCATGCGATGCCGAATCGCTCTTGGAACCCCTCAACTAAGCCACCCAGCGGTACGAAGATAGCCAGTGCGACGATGAAAACGAGCAGGATAAGGGCATCGAGGACACGTTCGACGATGATGGTGGCGAGTGCGGCGGTCTTGCTGATGCCTTCGCGCTCGCCGACGTAGTAGCTGCGGACGAGTTCGCCCAAACGCATGGGGAGTAGGTTGTTGGCCATGTAGCCGATGACAACGACGGGGTAGAGCCGTCGGATGGATGTTACGCGCATATGAGCGAGCAGGGTCTGCCATCGGATAGTACGGAAGAGTATGGATACAAGATACAGAGCGATGGCAGGAATGAGGTAGATGTAGTTGGCTTCGGCGAGGGCCTCCGCCATCTCCCGCAAATCCACCGTGAATAAAAACAGGGCCAACGTGGCCCCGCTCACGGCTAATCCTATCCATAGCCTGCTTCGTTTCAGCACTCTTGCAACCTCAAGGGGTTAAGAATACCAGAACGATGCGGCGTAGAGCGCGTTAGCGATGCGACAGAACTGGAAGGCAGAAGACGGGCTTAAACTTTGGAATACTTGGGCTTGGTGATTTCGGTGCCGTCGGGAAGTTTGTCGATGGTGAAGTCGCCAAAGAAGAGCGGCGCTTCTTTCTGTAGGATGCGCAGAATGATAATGGCGAGTTTCCGAATCTCCAAATCCGCAAAGGGCGAGCCACGCATCTCGAAGAAATGACGCCAGGCACGGACGTTGGCGGTCACGAATATCTTGGTCTCGGTGGCATTGGGCAGCACCGAGCGGGCGGCCTGCCGGATGGCCTTCCTGCGGTCGCGCGGCGCCTCGAACTTGTCTTCGGGCAAAGCTTTTTCGAGTGATTCGACCAGAGCTACATAGTCTTTCGCAGCCGAATCGAGGGCTTTCGAAAGCACCTGTTTGGCTTCTTCCGTGTCGCCAAAGCCATCGGTGAATACCGGAGGGACAACGAATGCGCCTTCGGTTTCGTCCACGTAGCGTTGGGACCGCTGGCTATAGGCAAAGCCAGCGCGGTGGCGCACAAGTTCGTGGGTGAGGCTGCGGGAGACGCCGGTGACGACGAAGCCGTAGTTAACGTGCTCGAACACGCTACCGTCTTTGGAGGCAAGCAGGTTGTTGATGAAGTCGGCGATGTCCTTACGACCACGACCGTAACTCATATAGCACATGCGGGCAGAGACTTCGACGATGGCGGCGGATTCGTCATGGCCCGCGCGGATACTATCGGGGATGCCGGGGACATCTTCGTCGTCGAGGAATTGGGCGATTTGATCCCAGTCCACGGCAGGGCGGCTTACAAGATAGACCTTTAGTTCGGTTAAGAGTTTCACTAGGCTTCCTTCCGACAACTTATAGCAAAAGGAGGAACGGGTTTTGGAGCAGCCGTTTCACTTCGCCAACGAACATTGCTCCGTCCGCGCCATCCACAACGCGGTGGTCGGCGGATAGGGTGACGTTCATCATATCGGCAATGGTGAGTTCATCGCCGCGCGCGACCGGCCGTTTGGTGACGGAGCCGACGGCAAGCACAGCAGCCTGCGGCGGATGGATGACGGCGATGAAGCTGCTGACGTCGAACATGCCAAGGTTGCTGATGGCGAATGTGCCGCCGGTGTACTCCTCGGCGCGAAGCGTGCCGCCTTTGGCACGCTCACCGAGGTCACGGCTGGCGGCGGCGAGTTCTTTCAACGTCTTGTCGTCACAGTTCATGATGGCAGGCACCATGAGGCCTTGCTCCATAGACATGGCGAGGCCGATGTTGATGGACCCGTGTATCTGGATGCCCTCGTCTGTATACGAAGCGTTGAACTTCGGATATTTCTTCAACGCTTCGACACTGGCTTTGACGATGAGGTCGTTCACCGAGACTTTGGTGCCCTTGAATTCGTCACTCTGGTTGAGCTGGGCGCGAAGCTGCATGGCCTGGGTCATGTCCACCTCAGTGGACACATAGTAGTGCGGGATTTCCTGCTTGCTCTTCACGGTAACCCGGGCAATCTGCTGGCGCATCTTGGTAATCGGAATCAACTCGCCGAGGGTAGCAGGTTTGGGTGCCTCCGCTGCCGGTTTCGAGGATACCTTTTCCTTGACGGGCGCCTGTTCTGTGCGCTTGGCTCCGCCCTTTTCGCCCGCGGTTACCACGTCGTCTTTGGTGATTCTGCCACCAGGGCCTGTGCCCTTTATTTGCGAAAGGTCTATATTCATCTCATCGGCAAGTTTTCGGGCGACGGGGGACACCTTGATGTCGCCGTCAGAACTGGAAATGTCGACAGTCGAACGTTCGGCTGAGACGACTTCTTCAGAACGAGTTGACTGTGCTTCCGGTTTATTGGCTTCGGTTTTTGTTTCTTCCGATTTTTTAGACTCGGACGGTTTGTCCGCAACGGTTTCACCCGGGGCACCTACAACAGCGATGGCTTTGCCGACTTCGACGGTGGTGCCTTCTTTGACCAGAATCTTGGATAATACGCCGTCAGCATAGGACTGGAACTCGACGACGGCTTTGTCGGTCTCGATTTCGGCGATGGGTTCGCCTTTCTTCACCGACGCACCCTCGCTTTTCAGCCACCGGACGAGCGTGCCCTGCTGCATGTCATAGCCCATCTGGGGCATGGTAAGTTCAGTCGCCAAGGCACACCTCCTTCACATTAAAGACCATAAAGCTGTCCTATAGTTTCCATTACGCGTTCCGGTGTCGGAACAACAGATGCTTCCAGTTTACGGGAATACGGTGCGGGAACGTCCAATCCACACACACGGCCGACAGGGCCGTCTAAATGGTCGAACGCGGTTTCCTGTATCGAACTCACCAGCTCTCCGGCGAAGCCGCCGGTCTGCCAGTTCTCGTCAATCACAACAACCCGGTTCGTCTTCTTGACCGACTTTATAACGGTATCAACATCGAGAGGACGAAGGCTACGCAGGTCTATGACTTCCGCCTCTTTGCCCTTCTCGGCAAGCTGGTCCGCGACCTTGAGGGCGACATTGACCATGCGCAAATGGGCAACGAGTGTGATGTCTTTGCCTTCCCGACGGATTTTTGCTTGGCCGAACGGGACTTCGTAGTGTTCATCGGGTACTTCACCCTTAGCACCATAGAGCATGGCGTGTTCGGCAATAACGACGGGGTCTCTTTCTTTTATGGACGAACGTATCAATCCAAGCGCATCGTAGGGCGTGGAGGGCACGGCGACTTTGAGGCCGGGGACAGACGCGAACCACCCTTCGAAGTTCTGCGAGTGGGTGGCGCCGAGCTGGCCGCCGGTGACGGTGCGGATGACAACCGGCACCTCGATTTGGCCGTTGGACATGTATCTCATCTTAGCGGCGTGGTTCACAAGCTGGTCGAGTGCGAGAAGCATAAAGTTGATAGTCATGATTTCCACTATGGGTTTCATACCACCCATAGCTGCGCCAACACCGGCACCGACCATCACAGACTCGGCGATGGGGGTGTCCATGATTCGCTGGGGGCCGAACTCTTCCAGGAATCCCTTGGTGACCGCATAGGCACCGCCGTAACTACCGACATCCTCGCCCATGATGAAGACCCGGTCGTCCGTCAGCGCTTCTCTCAGGCCTTTTGAAATAGCTTCACGAATGGTCATTTCAGGCATAGACGTGCTCGTAGACGGAATCGAGGTCTGGTTCGGGACTTTCGTCGCCGAACCTCACAGCGTCCTCTATGACTTCTTTGATCTCATCGTCTATTTCGGCTATTTCATCCTCACTGAGGAGGCCATCTTCCTGCATTTTCTCTTTGAATGTCAGAATCGGGTCTTTCTTGGCCCAGAGATCCACCTCGCTCCCCTCGCGATACGCGGAGGGGTCGGCCATCGAGTGTCCACGGAAACGGTAGGTCATGGCTTCCAAGAAGACAGGGCCGCCGCCGGAGCGGACACGTTCCACCGCTTCAGCAGCCGCTTCGCGCACAGCCAGGAGGTCCATACCATCCACCTGCGCGGCGGGGATGCGATAAGGGTCCGCAGCAAGATACAGGTCGCGTCCGACCGCATGGGTTTTGTCCACGTGGCTGCCCATGCCGTAGAGATTATTTTCAAGAAAGAACACGATGGGAAGTTTCCACAAAGCCGCAAGGTTCAACGATTCGTGGAATTCGCCTTCGTTGACCGCGCCGTCTCCGAAGAAGCAGACGGTTACCCGATCTTCTTTTTTCAACTTCGCGCTGAGGGCCAAACCGACCGCGATGGGCATCTGTCCACCAACGATTGCATAGCCACCCCAAAAGCCCTTCGATACGTCAAACAAATGCATGGAGCCGCCCCGTCCGCCGCTGGTTCCTGTGGCCTTGCCCATAAGCTCGGCCATCACGGCCCTGGGGTCGAGCCCACGCACAAGTGCATGGCCGTGGTCGCGATAGTGGCTGACAATGTAGTCCTGTGGTTTGAGGGTTGGAATCGCGCCGACAGCGACGGCCTCTTCACCAATGTAGAGATGAAGGAAGCCGCGTATCTTTCCCTGCATATACAGACGGCTGCACTCTTCCTCAAACTGACGGATGAGCTGCATCTGCCGATACAGTTCCTGGACTTGTGATTTATCCAGTTTTGGTGACACCTTCATACACTTCGTCCCTTTATCCCTAGACGTGAATCGCTTCCCCATTTGCAGCCAATGCCGCTTCTTTCAAGGCTTCAGAAATCGTGGGGTGCGGATGCACCAACCAGCCGACTTCGGTAGTAGTGCCTTCCAACAGGCGCGCCAACGACACCTCTCCCAGCAATTCGGTTACTTCGGCGCCTATCATGTGTGCGCCGAGAATCTCGCCTATCTCGGTGTCCACAACCAACTTGATGAAGCCTTCGGTTTCGCCCATCGCCAATGCTTTTCCGCTGGCCGTGAACGGGAATTTACCTATCTTTATGGAAAGTCCTGCATCCTGAGCTTGCTTTTCGGTAAGTCCGAAGCTGGCAATCTGCGGCTTGCAGTACGTCGCCTTGGGCATCAAACCGTAATCGAGAGCGGGCGGATTCAGTCCAGCCATCGTCTCTACCGCGGTAACACCCTGAGCGGAGGCCACATGCGCCAAAAGCAGCTTGCCGGTAACGTCACCGACGGCGTAGATATTGTCCATATTCGTCCGCATGGAGTCGTCAATCTTCACAAAGCTGCGCTCGACTTCGACGCCAGCTTTATCCAGGCCAATCGTGTCGGAGTTGCCCTGTACACCCACAGCGACGAGTACTTTGTCGCACTCAAGTTCCGATTCGCCTTTCGGGCCGGAGAGTTTGAGTGTCGCACTGGAGCCGTGCACCTCAACATTCTTCACTTCGGTCTCGACCATTGCCTTGATGCCCTGGCGGGAGAAAGAACGCTGCAATTGCTGGCTCACCTCTTCGTCCTCGTTAGGAACAAGCCGCGGCATAAGTTCCACCAGCGTTACTTCAGCACCATAGGTACGGTAGAGATAGGCGAACTCGGCGCCGGTGGCGCCCGCGCCTACGATGACAACCCGCTTGGGGACCTCGCGAAGCTCCAGAGCGTGACGGCTGGTAATGACCACACGCCCGTCAATGGGAAGCGACGGTAGGTCGCGCTGACGAGCGCCTGTCGCAATAATGATTTTGTCAGTGGAAAGGGTCTGTCCGTCTTTCCCTAACTGCACCGTGTTTTTATCAACCAGTGCGCCCACGCCCTCGATGACCTCGACCTTGTTCTTTTTCAACAAAAATCCGACACCGCCGGTCAGCTTCGTGACCACCTGGCGGCTGCGGTCTATCGCGCTGGAGAAGTCAGGTTCGATGCCATCCACGGCGACGCCGAATTCGTGCGCGTGCTTGAACAAGTTCACGACTTCCGCGTTACGAAGTAGGGCCTTACTCGGGATACAACCCCAGTTCAAGCAAACGCCGCCTACGGCGTCTCGTTCGATGATGGCGGTCTTCATTCCCAACTGGCCCGCTCTGATGGCGGCTACATAGCCGCCGGGGCCGCTTCCAAGCACTACTAGGTCGTAATCAGCCAAACTAACACCCCAAATAGAGACTGCGCCCAGGTAGGACGCTGCGAGTTCCGTCTATTCTACATCAAAGCTGTCCGATAGCTGATGCCTAGCTATGCGAGGGCATAGCTATCCAGCTAGGTTTGGTTGGACGCTTGGGGCGGGCGATGCTAAGATTACGGTGCAGCTAATCCCTCTGGGAACGGTGAGCACGAGGCATTGTTCGACGGAGACTTGTTTTTACCGTCATCACGGTGTCCGTGACCTCTCCCAGCCGGAGAGGCCGTTTTATTTATGACACATTCCAACGGACATAACGGCGGAATCACTCTCATACCCGGCATAAAAGTCGGGCACTACACCGACGCCGAGAACGCGACTGGCTGCACTGTGGTGCTTAGCGAAGCGGGCGTTATGGGAGGCGTGGACGTCCGCGGCGGTGCGCCGGGCACACACGAGACGGACCTGCTGCGGCCTGAGATGCACATGAACCAGGTACACGGCATCGTCCTCAGTGGCGGCAGTGCGTTCGGCTTGGAATCGGCGAACGGCGTAATGCAGTATCTGGAAGAGCACGGCATCGGTTATCAGGCCGTAGGCGTGCGGGTTCCCATCGTCCCCGCCGCGATTTTATTCGACCTGGCCATCGGCTCGAAAACCGTGCGGCCAGACAAACAGGCTGGCTATAAAGCGTGCGAGGCGGCGTCCAATGAACCTCCCGAGGAGGGCAGTGTGGGCGCTGGTACGGGCGCGACGGTCGCCAAGCTGGCCGGACGCGACCACATCGTGAAGGGTGGCATCGGCACGTATGCCCTCGACCTTGGAGGTGGCCTGCTCGTAGGTGCCCTCGTGGCGGTAAACGCACTGGGGGCTGTGTACGACCCTGACACCGGCGAGCTTGTCGCGGGGCCGCGAGGAATATCCATAAAAGACCCAGACGACCCGTTCGGCCTCCTTAGTTCGCCAAAACCACTTCCGAAGCCAAACCCTATCGAGAACACTACCATTGGCGTCGTGGCGACGAACGCCCGACTCGACAAAGCGACCGTGAACAAACTCGCGTCGAGCGCACACGACGGCCTGGCGATGTCGGTACGCCCTGCACATACTCCGCACGACGGCGACACGTTTTTCGCACTGGCGACCGGCGACCACGAACCGCGGGTGCATCTCGACCGAGTACTGGCGGCGGCAGCGTTATGCGTTGCGTGCGCGACGGTGCGGGCGGTGCAACAGGCAAAAGGGCTGGCAGGCGTCCCAAGCATTTCCGAGGTGAAGTAATGGCGAGTTTCAGCAAATCGAGCAAAATCGCGTTCATAGGCTCCGGCGGCGTAGCGGGGGCCTTCTCAATCGCCCTCTCCAAGAACGGCTATCCGATAGTAGCCGCATCCAGTCGCACGTTCGCTTCGGCGGAGAAACTGGCGTCCCGTGTGAAGGGCTGCAAGGCAGTGAAGACACTGCAAGAGGCCGCCGACATGGCCGACGTGGTGATTATCACCACGTTCGACGGGGTCATCGGCGACGTTGCGGACAGCATCCACTGGAAGCCCGGTCAGGGCGCGGTGCACTGTTCCGGCGTGACCAAGCTCGACGTATTTGACAACGCCGTAAAACAGGGTGCCATTGTCGGCTCATTGCATCCACTGCAGGCCTTCGCCTCGGTGGAGGAGGCGGTTGAGGCGCTGCCCGGCTCAACCTTCGGCATCGAGGCCGAGGGTGATATGCGGAAGTATCTGGAGACGATGGCCCTTGACCTGGGAGGCCATCCCATCTTCCTCAAGGCGGAAGACCGCGAGATTTATCACGCCTCGGTGGTGACGGTCGGCGGGCTGCTCATGGCCCTGATAGGTATCGTGGCCGACACATGGCGGGACAACTTCGGCGTGTCCCGCGACGACGCCCTGCGCGCCGTCCTGCCCATCATCCGCGGATGCGCTGACACGCTGCAGGCGAACGGCATACCGGGCGGCATCGCCGGGCCGTATGTACGCGGCGACGTTGGGACGGTACAGAAACATCTGGACGCGTTCAAGACCCGTGCGCCGGATGGGTTGCAGATGTATGCCAACATCGCGCTGGCTGGGCTGTATCTAGGACGCGAAAAGGGCAAGGCCGACCCTAAAGACATGGACGCTATCGAAGCGTTGTTAAGGAAGTACATCAAGGACAACCCGATTTCGTAAACTGGTCGGAAACAACCGGCGCAGGACTTCACTCATGGTAGGAGGTACCACATGCGCGTGACCATACAGCAACTGAAGGATATGAAAGAGCGGGGCGAGCGCATCGCCATGCTCACCGCCTACGACTACACGTCGGCCAAGCTCGTCGAGCAGGCGGACGTTCCCGTTATCCTGGTGGGCGACAGTCTGGGGCAGGTAGTCCTCGGCCACGACTCGACCATCCCGGTCACTATGGACGATATGATTCACCACTCCCGTGCTGTCGTGCGCGGCACTGAGAAGGCACACATCGTAGTCGACATGCCGTTCATGAGCTACCACGCCGAATGGCCCGCCGCTGTGCGCAACGCCGGGCGACTGATGAAAGAGGGCGGCGTGAATTCTGTCAAGCTGGAGGGCGGCCGCGACTTAACGCGGACTGTCCAGCGTATGGTGAAAGCCGGCATCCCGGTCATGGGCCACATCGGCCTGACCCCGCAATCGGTGAACCAGCTCAGCGGCTACAAGGTGCAGGGCCGGTCGTCCGAGCAGGCCGCCGAGCTTCTTGCCGACGCCGTCGCACTGGAAGAGGCGGGTGCGTACGCAATCGTGCTGGAGTTGGTGCCCGCCCCGCTGGCAAAACTCATCACCGAAAAGCTGAGTATCCCCACCATCGGCATCGGTGCGGGGCCCTACTGCGACGGCCAGGTGCAGGTGTTCCACGACGTCATGGGGTTATTCGAAGACTTCGTGCCCAAGCACACTCGCCGCTACGCCAAGCTGGGCGACGAGATTCGGCAGGCCGTCTGGACGTATGTGGCGGATGTGAAAGACGGTCGGTTCCCGACCGCCGCCGAAAGCTACGACCTCGACGACGTTCTGCTGTCGCAGCTTTCCGACAAGAAGTAGCTCCCAATGCAGGTATTCTCCACCGTCGCCGAGTTCCGCCAGGCGTGTACCCAGGCCAAGCGTCCGCTCGGTCTCGTACCCACCATGGGCGCGCTGCACGCAGGACATACGGCGCTTATTCGGCGAAGCGTGGACGAGTGTAAGACGACCGCCGCGACGCTGTTCGTGAATCCGGCCCAGTTCGGCCCTAAAGAAGACTTCAACAGCTACCCGCGCAACGTACAGGCCGACATGGGGACGTTCGAACACGAAGGTGTCAACCTCCTGTTCACCCCTTCAACCGACGAGGTGTATCCCCCCGATTTCGACACGTGGGTACACGCGGGTAAGCTGTCCGAACGGCTCGAAGGTGAGTTCCGGCCCGGCCACTTCCGCGGTGTCGCCACTGTGGTATGCAAACTTCTGTCCATCGCCAGGCCTGACAAGGCCTACTTCGGGCAGAAGGACGTTCAGCAAACTCTGGTCATCAAGCGGATAAACACCGACCTGAACCTCGGTGCGGACATCGTAGTCGTGCCGACGGTACGCGAACCGGACGGCCTCGCCCTGAGCAGCCGCAACGTGAAGCTGAATCCTGATGAGCGTAGGGTAGCAACGGTGCTGTACAATGCGCTGAGTCTCGCGAAAGAAGCCGTTGCTAACGGCGCGACGGACGCGGGAGCAATCAGGGCTGCGATGGAGGAGTTGCTTCGCAAAGAACCGCTGGCCCAGATGGATTATGCGACCATCACAGACGCCTCGACGCTTGAACAGCTAGATGCCATAAGTCGACCCGCCCTGGCTCTCATAGCGGCACGCATCGGCAAGACTCGCCTCATAGACAACATGCCTTTGTACCCATGATATAGTTACCGCGTAGCTGTAACTATGAACATTCTTCTCACCAACGACGACGGCATTCACGCCGAGGGCATCTGGAAGCTGGCCGAGGCCATGCGAGGCCTGGGTAATATCGTCATCGCCGCACCTGACCGCGACCAGAGCGGCATCGGCACCGCCAAGTCGCTGCAGAACATCGTCAAGGCCCACGAATACCGCTCACTTCTGGACGGTGTGCGGGCCATCATGGTTGAGGGAACACCGGCCGACTGCGTTATCCTGGCCGCCGAATCGTTGCACACCGGCGGATTCGACCTCGTGGTCTCCGGAATCAACGCTGGCGCTAATCTTGGACTTGACATAATGTCATCAGGCACCGTAGGCGGTGCGCTGCAGGGTTACTTTCGCAACATCCCATCCATCGCCGTCTCGGTGACCTCAATCAACGATGTGAAGTTCGACGCGGCTGCAAGCGCGGCCGCAAGGCTGGCCGAAGCGGTTCTTCAAAGTAAAGGCCGCATCAACCTGCCGCTGTTTTTAAACATGAACGTGCCAAACGTAGATGCCGACCGCATCATGGGCTCGGAAATCACCACGCTCGGCCCACGCGCTTACATGGAAAACGTAGAACCGCAACAGGTAGGCACGCGCACGCACTACCGTATCCACCACAACAAGCCCGTCGGCGAGAGCGCAAAAGAAGGTTCGGACATCTGGGCCATACGTCAAAGCAAGGTGTCCATCACCCCGCTGAACGGTATGCTGGCGAACGTCGAAGGCGAGGAGTTGACCAGGGAGTTCGCGGCATCCGTCGCCCGGGCATTCACTTCCAATAACTAAACTGGCAGGTGCACTATGGCTAAATTAGACAAAGTAGCTATCGTCGGAGTGGCCGAGTCCGACCAGATCGGCAAGATTGAGAACAAATCGTCCCTCCAGCATCACGCCGAGGCGGCGTATAACGCGCTGGAAGACGCCGGCCTATCCATTAAAGACGTGGACGGCATCCTCACCGCGGGCTACTCATCCATGGTCGTGGCCGAGTACCTCGGCATCACCCCCAGCTACACCGACTCCACTGCCGTCGGCGGCTCGTCCTTTATCATCCACATCGCCCACGCCATGGCCGCCATCAACGCCGGTTACTGCGAAGTCGCGCTGGTTACCCACGGTGAGGCCGGACGCAGCCGTCGTACCAACGCCATACCCGACCTGGCCGAGGCTGCGCCGCAGTACGAATGGCCCTACGGCATCATCGGTGCACCAGCGATGTACTCACTGGCCGCCAATCGCTATATGCATCAGTACGGCGAAGACCGCGTGCGCCAGGGCATGGCAGAGGTCGCCGTCGCGACTCGCAAGTGGGCCCTCAAAAACCCAAAGGCGTATATGAAAGACCCCATGACCTTTGACGACTATCACAATTCCCGCTGGATAGCGTGGCCTTTCCACCTGCTGGACTGCTGCTTGGTCACCGACGCGGGCGGCGCATACGTGGTGACCACTGCGGAACGGGCCAGGAACCTCAAAAAGAAGCCGGTGTGGGTGCTTGGAGCTGCCGAAGGCCACGACCATGCCATCGTGAGCCAGATGCCGGACCTCACCTGGCCCATCTCCCGTGAGACGGGTAAAAAGGCGCTGGCGCGGGCGGGCGTGACCCACAAAGACCTCGACCTGGCTATGATTTACGACTCATTCACCTATACGGTGCTGGCGTCCCTAGAGGCGTTGGGCTTCTGCGGCAGGGGCGAGGCGCCCGACTTCGTCGCCAATCAGCGAACCGCCCCGGGCGGCGAGTTCGCCTTGAACACCTCCGGCGGCGGGCTTTCCTACACCCATTCGGGCATGTACGGCATGTTCCTGGTACTGGAGGCCGTCCGCCAGCTTCGCGGCGAGTGCGGCGAACGGCAACTGGACGACCCCAGGCTTGCGCTCATCAACGGCACCGGCGGCGCGCTGTCATCCACCGGTACCGTTATCGTGGCAGCGGACTAAGGAGACGAATATGACCACACAATATAAAAAACCGATACCTGTTCCCCAGGGCGAGAGCGACGTCTACTGGCAGAAGGCCAAACAGGGCGAACTGTGGTTGCGCAAGTGCGACGATTGCGGCAAGGCCTATTTCTATCCGCGCGATATCTCGCCGTGCTGCTTCTCCAAGAAAACGTCGTGGATTAAGGCGTCCGGCAAGGCGACGCTGCATACCTTCGCCATCGTGCACCGTGCGCCCATCGCGGCGTTCGCCGAGGACGCGCCGTTCGTGACCGCCATCGTGGAACTGGAAGAGGGGCCAATGATGCCCACGCACATTGTTGAAATTTCCGGGGGCGGCGAGCCCACGCCGGAGAAGCTTTCCATCGGGATGTCTCTCGAGGTGGTCTTCGAGGACATCACCGACACCATCGCACTGCCCAAATTCAAGCCTGTTTAGCCGAACCACGGAGGCCTATCATGTCCGATGCTCTAGTAGAATTTTTTAAACACAATCTCTGGGCCAACCAGAAACTCCTGGCTGCCTGTAAAGGTCTGACCGAAGAGCAGCTTCACACAACCAGTGACGGGACGTATGGCCGCATCAGCGACACGCTGGTGCACATCGTCTCTGCCGAGGAGTACTACGTCGGTCTTATCAATGGCCAAAAACTGGAGAACAGGTTGCGTGTGAAAGACGGGTTTCCCGGTCTTCAAGTATTACGAGAACACGCCCAGCACAGTGGCGAGGGGCTCGTTGCTATCGCTAAAAACTTCGACGGATCAAGGATACTCGAACAGCTCCATCCGTCCGAGCCGGACAACCTGCATGCGGTGACACCCTTGCTCCAAGCCATGAACCACGCAACAGAACACAGGGCACACATCATGACCATTATGAGTCAGCTTGGGGTGGAGCCGCCGTCGCTCGACGCGTGGGCTTACAACAAGGAGCGGTTCGGTTAGCCGGCTACCAGTTCGAAGATTCGCTGAACGATGCGGTTCGGCTGAACAACCGAGCCCTCCGGCAGGCCATTAAGCCGATGGTCTACCCAAATGCCGTGAACACCCAGCTTCTGCGGCGCTCCTACGTCAAGTTCGATATTGTCGCCGGCCATCCAGGCGTTGCTTGCCTTGACACCCAGCTTGTTTAAGGCATTCTCATAGACTTGAGGTTCCGGTTTGCCTTTGCCGAACTCCCCCTCGACCTGAACGTGGTCGAAGTACTGCTCCAACTCGAACTTGTTTATCTTCGAACGCTGCATCTCGGAAGCGCCGTTGGTAATCATGGCGAGACGTACTCCCTCTTCACACAGGTGCACCAGCGTATCCAATGCGCCGGGGAAGGGCTCGATGTGCTGCTCGCGCCGTTCGCGCCACAATACGGCCATCTCTTCCGAAAAATTCGACCCGTCTATACCCAGAGTTTTGAGCGCTTGATGGATGTTGTCCACTAAGGTCTTCATAGGGTTCAGTCGGCCATTGAGATGACGGTGGTCGTCGGTCCAGAACCATTCCCGATAATCCTTGATAGCAGTCTGCACCGTTTCGACAGGCTTACCCTGAAACTTATCCTGGAAATGCTCGCAGACGACGAGCCAATCTTTCTCCATATCCTTCGACGTCCAGAGAATGGTATCGTCCAAATCAAAGAGCACAGCTTTAGGGAAAGAACCGTTCGTCATTAGTCGGTAACCGCCTTGGCCTGTTCACGCTCCGCCTTACACTCGTCACAAGGACAGAGGCGGCGCAGATGGTCGAAGGGGTAGATGCCGGTGAAGTGGCCGTCGCTCCAGAGAAACTGCACGGCGTAATTCCCAATCGTCATCTGGTCTTCGGCGCGAATGTCGGAGGACACGGAGGCGGGGTCGAGCAGCTTACGTCTCGTCCACTCCTCGATGCACTGTGCGCAGCCACAGTTCACACGCAGTTCTTTGGCCCCGTATTCGCTGATGTGGCCGTCGTTCCATTCGACGTGAACACCACCGTCGTCTCGGATACTAACGCTGGTTGGTTTGTATTCCTTTGATGCCATTTCTATCTTCAAGTATAGGCCATAGAGGGCTTTGGTTGGTTACCAATTCACTTGCTCTAGGACGTTTACTCCTTTATCATCGGCTTAATGGGCAACGATAAAGATTTACTTTCCATCGCAAATCTTACGTCCGAGCAAGTCCGGCAACTCGTCGAAGACGGAGTGCAGATAAAGCAGGAGAGGTCTTCGCGCGTTCTGGACGGTAAAATCATCGCGCTGCTGTTCGAGAAGCCGTCGCTGCGTACGAAGTCCAGCTTCGAAGTGGGCATCCGGCAACTTGGTGGACAGGCGGTGTACTTCGGCAGGGACGAGGTAGGCCTGGGCGTACGGGAATCGGTGGCGGACGTGACGCGGGTGCTGGAGCGGATGTTCGACGGCATCGTGGCGCGAGTTTTCGACCATGCCAAACTGGAAGAGATGGCGAAGTATGCCCGGATTCCGGTGGTAAATGCGTTGTCGGACGCGGAGCACCCGTGTCAGGCGCTCGCCGACCTGGTGACGCTGCAGGAAAATTTCGGCGAACTGGGAGGGAAACGGGTGGTGTTCGTGGGGGATGGGAACAATATCGCTGTAAGCCTCGGGTTCGCCTGTGCTTCGGTGGGAACGGACTATGTGGTGGCGTCGCCGCCCGGATATCGAATTCCGGACGGGGTATGGAAAAAGATGTCCCAACGTGCGCAGTCCAGTGGCTCCCGCATGGAGTGGGTAGAGCGCCCTCAGGATGCCGTAAGGGATGCCGACTGTGTGTACACTGATGTATGGACATCCATGGGTCAGGAGGCGGAGCAGGCAAAGCGGTTAAAGGCTTTCGGGGGATATCAGGTTAATCCCGAACTGATGAAGCTAGCGAAGCCCAATGCCGTATTCATGCACGATATGCCTGCTCACGAGGGGGAGGAGATATCGAAGGGGATGCTGGATCATCCTCAATCGGTGGCCTTCGACCAGGCGGAGAACCGGCTCCACGCCCAGAAGGCCGTGCTGGCCTGGCTGTATTCGAACGATTAATCTTGCGTTAACTATTAACTCACGGAGTATATGTGCCAAAGCCTATCGTCGCTTTTGTCGGACGCCCTAACGTAGGGAAGTCCACCCTCTTCAACCGCCTTGTAGGGCGGATGGAGTCCATCGTCTCCGACCTACCCGGTACCACCCGCGACCGGGTGATGGGTAGCACGACGTGGGCGAATCGGGAGCTGCTACTGGTGGATACAGGCGGTATCGAGACCGACCCCGAAGCACCGTTAATCGCTCAGATAAAGTACCAGGCCCAAACGGCGGTGGAGGACGCGGACGTCATCGTGATGGTGGTGGATGCCAATGACGGGGTTACATCGGGAGATTTAGAGGTCGCCGACCTATTGCGCCGCGCGGATCGTCCGGTGGTGCTTGCCGCGAACAAGGCAGACAACCCGTCGAGAGAATCTCTGGCGGTGGAGTTTTACGAACTCGGGTTAAGCGAACCGATTCCCATCAGCGCGTATCACAACATCGGCGTGGACGACCTGGTGTCCGCAGTGATTGCTTTGTTACCTTCCGAGGAGGTGTTCGGCGACGACGAATCCGACGTGAAGCTGGCCATAGTCGGCCGCACGAACGTGGGGAAGTCCCAGCTTATTAACGCCATCGCGAACGAGGAACGGGCTATCGTGAGCGATATCGCGGGCACCACCCGCGATACGCTGGATACGCTGGTTACCCACAACGACAAACGCATCCTTGTCCTGGATACTGCGGGCATCCGCCGAAGAGGGGCGATTCAACAGGGCATCGAGAAGTTCAGCGTGCTGCGCTCAGTCCGAGCTATCGAACGGGCGGAGGTGGCGGTGGTGATGATGGATGCCACGGAGGTGGCGACGGCCCAGGATACGCACGTGGCGGGGTTCGTCACCGGCGCGTATCGCGGTGTGGTACTGGGGGTGAACAAGTGGGATCTGGCGGAGGAGCGGGGCATCACTAGAGACAACATCGAACGGCACGTGAAGAACAAGTTCAAGTTCACTCCCTACGCGCCGGTGTGCTTTCTATCGGCGCTTAAAGGCACGGGCGTTAAGGAGTTGCTGGACAAAGTATGCCACGTCAGAGATGAGTGGGTGAAGACTGTCCCCCGCTATGCGATGCAGCGAGCGGTTCTGGAGGCGGTGGCCGAGAACCCACCCCCGGCATCGGGACGCGGCGGTGGGTTGAAGATTTACGGGATTGACCAGAGCGACTCCGGGCCGCCCACATTTACCTTTTATCTCAACAAACCCGAGCTGTTACACTTTAGTTACGCTCGCTATCTGGAAAACGCCATCAGGCGTACGTACGGGTACGAGGGCACTCCGATACGATTCCGACTCAAAGGTAGAGGGACCAAGCGTTGATTGACTATTTTATCTTCGTGCCAATCGGCTACCTGATTGGCTCGATACCCTTCGGGTATGTTGTAGTCCGTTTTGTGCTCCGCAAGGATGTGCGCCAGATAGGCAGCGGGAAAACAGGTATGACCAACGTGATCCGCGCGGCGGGAACAAAGGTCGGGATACTGGTGCTGCTACTGGATATGGCAAAGTCTGTGGTGGCCATCGCGTTGCCCATCGCGTTTGTAGACACGCCCGGAGCAGACGTGGGCGCGGGGTTGGCTGCACTGATAGGTCACATTTGGCCGTTGTACATCGGGTTCAAGGGAGGAAGCGGGGTTGCGCCAGGATGGGGCGGCCTGTTCATGCTGTGGTGGCTGCCCGGACTTATCGGCACGGCAATCGGAATTCCTCTGGTCTACCTTACCCGCCACGTTTCGGTGGGTTCGCTGGTGGGGGCAACGTCCGGGGCGCTTTCCATCATCGTGTTCGCGGCGCTGGGGTACGTACCCACCGAGTATATGTGGTACGGCATCATAGGGGCACCGCTTATCGTGCTGAGGCACCGTGGAAACATAAGCAGGTTACTGCGGGGCGAAGAGCGTAAGATTAGCGGACGCACGGAACAGCAGACGACGAAGCAGTAATTTTCGGAGGCGATAGGGCAGATATGAGCCACGCCACCATCGTTGGGACAGGAAGCTGGGGTACGACCCTAGCCATACTTGTCGCCCGCAAGCATCTTGAGGCTACGCTCTTAACGCGTGCCGAGCCGGAGGCGACGACACTACAGGCCGAAAGGCAAAACAGCCGGTTCGTACCAGGCTTTCCGTTTCCCAACACTCTCACCGTAAGCGCATCTACCTCCGAATCCCTGGCGAATGCCCGTGTGGTCATTCTGGTCGTTCCGGCGCAGCGTCTTCGTGAGAACTGCCGCTGGCTCGTTCCCCACCTAGCGCCCGATTCGATAGTGGTAAGCGCAACAAAGGGGCTTGAACTGGACACCGGGAAGTGCATGAGCGAAGTTTTGCGGGAGGAGTTGCCAGAACGGTTCCATAACTCCATATGTGTGCTTTCCGGCCCGAATCTGGCGATGGAAATCCTCCAAGATAAGCCCTCTTCGAGTGTTGTGGCTTCTTCGAATAAACAGGCGGCACGCGAGGTGCAGGATTTGCTCACCCAGCCCAAGTTCCGGGTGTATACGAGCGAGGATGTGACCGGAGTGGAGTTCGGCGGCGCACTGAAGAACATCGTGGCGATAGGCGCGGGTGTGTGCGACGGACTGGGGCTGGGCAATAACACGAAGGCCGCGTTTTTGACGCGGGGGCTGGCCGAGATTACCCGGCTTGCGGTGGCCGCGGGAGGTCACCCGCAGACGCTTGCGGGACTGGCGGGCATGGGAGACTTGATAGCGACATCGTACAGCGGGCTGAGCCGCAATCATCATGTGGGCGAACAGCTCGCGCAGGGAAAGTCTCTGGCGGATATCCGCTCGGATATGAAGAACGTGGCCGAGGGCATTGACACGGCGGCGGCGACGATGCGGCTGGCTGAGACGATGGGCGTGGATATGCCGATAACCAGGGCTACGTTCGATGTGATGTTCCGGGGCATGCCGCTGAGGCAGGTGATAAGCGATTTGCTACTGCGCGCGCCAGCACCGGAGTGGGACGAACCGACCACCAAAAAGACTTAAATCTTTTTCGCGACCAGTACCACCCAGTCTCCGTCCACTTCGACGTATTCCCTCTCGAAACCTGCCGACTTGAGGCTTTCGGCCACTTCGTCCACCCGTTCGTTGAGTATGCCCGATGCCAGTAGCCGTGCGCCCGGCTTTGCGACAGCGGCGAATTCGTCCACGAGGCTCATAATCACCCTGGCAGAGATGTTGGCGAGGATGAGGTCGAAGGCGGAGTTTTGAGCTGCCGGATGGGGTAAGGTGCCTTCGATTACTTCCACCACATCTGAAACGTCGTTCAGTATGGCGTTTTGCAAGCCCGTATTGGCGGCTACAGGTTCTATCTCGACCCCCAGCACCTTTTTTGCGCCCAGATGGGCTGCAGCGACCGAGAGGATAGCTGAGCCGCACCCGACGTCAAGGACTGCCGTGCCGGGTTGTACAAGGCTTTCGAGTTGCTCCAGGCACATGCGTGTTGTTGGATGGTGTCCGGTGCCGAATGCCATGCCGGGGTCGAGCCGAATAACGATGTCGGAGTCGCGCGGCTTGTAGTCACGCCAGGTGGGCACGATGACGGTGCGGCGGCCGATGTGGAGGACGTGGAAGTGTTTCTTCCAGGCCTCTTCCCAGTCCTTCTCTTCTATTTCGCTTTCGCCAAGCGGAGAGATGGGGGCAAGCTGGCCTACAAGCATGACTCCGACCTGTATCTGGGCGCGACGGTTGTCGAGGCGGTTGTCCCGGGGCGCGTAGGCACGCACGGTGGCGGTAGTTTGCGGAGGCGGGAGTTCGCCTTCGTCCGGGTTGTAACCGCCAGCGGTTTCGATAGCTACGCCGCCCTGGCAATAACGGTGGAATATTTCGGATACGGGTTCAACGAACTCGGAAGGGACGGTGACGCTGAATTCGACCCACTTCAACCGGAGAGCGATTCCTTGAACTTGTCGAACCACCCTTTGTCGCCTTCCGGGCGATTGGAAGGTTCGTCCAGTGTCTCGCCGAGCTGAGCGAGCAATGTGCGTTGTTTGTCATCGAGGGATTTAGGCGTGACGACGACGATGTCTATCAAGAAGTCACCCCGCTTCTTTTTGTCGCGAAGGTAGGGAACGCCCTTGTTCTTGATATCGAGGGTTTCGCCAGTTTGGATGCCAGCGGGTATGTCCAGCTTTTCAAAGCCGTCCAGCGTCGGTATCTCAACCTTGGTTCCAAGCGCAGCCTGGACGACGTTAACCCTATGTGTGTAGACGATTTCGTTACCTTCGCGGGTGAATAGGGGGTGCTCTTTGACGTTGACTACTACGTACAGATCGCCGGATCCGCCTCCGAAGTTACCAGCTTCACCCTCTGCGGTGAGGCGCATCTTGGCACGGTCTTCAATGCCAGCGGGCACGGTTATTGCCAGCTTGCGAGAACGCCTCTCTCTGCCTATACCTTTGCATTGGTTGCATGGGGAGGAAACGATTTTGCCTTCGCCACCGCAGGCGTTGCAGGCCGCGACCTGCACGAACTGGCCGAACATGCTCGACTGGGAGCGACGAACTTGGCCAGAGCCATTGCAGTTGGCGCAGCGACTGGATGAGGTTCCGGGTTCGCTTCTGGAGCCCTTGCAGCGCTCACAGGATTCGATGCGGTCTACGGGTATCTCTTTTTCAGCACCGAAGACAGCCTCTTCAAATTCCAATGTCATCGAGGTCTGTAAATCTGCCCCGCGCGTGGGGGCGTTAGCGGTACGTGCGCCGAAGCCGCCACCGACGCCTGAGCCGAAGAACGCTTCGAAGATGTCGCCGAAGCCGCTGAAGGTGTCGAAGCCGCCGAATCCCTGTGCGCCACCGTTGGTGTCTACGCCTGCATGGCCGAAACGGTCGTACGCTGTGCGTTTGTTGGCGTCGCTGAGAATCTGGTAGGCTTCACTGACTTCTTTGAATTTTTCTGCTGCGCCTTCGGTCTTATTGCGGTCGGGATGGTATTCGAGCGCCAGTTTACGAAATGCTTTACGAATCTCTTCTTCGTTGGCACTTCGGGAGACGCCGAGGACCTGGTAGTAGTCACGTTTTTTGGTAGTCATGTATCAACTTTGCAAAAGTTACTTCAATTATAGGTGTATATCTGAAAGGCCTCAAGGCAAGAAGGCGTATTTTATCGCGCGGATGGGTCGAAGACGCAGGATATTGGCCTGCTTAGCCCACGTTTTGCCAACGAGAAGAAGTTTTAAGTCTACCGATAAAGAACACGGTCCCGGTTTAGCAGTTACGGGTTTGGCTTATTGCCCGCGAATACCTTCCGCCATTTCACTCATCACCGTCGTCATGGCACGAACGCCGGCGATGGTTTTTGAGTATTGCATCCGAGTTGGGCCGATTGCGCCTACAGCGCCGACAACCTCTCCAGGAATGCCATATTGCGCAACCACCACGCTCAACGGCTGCAGAACATTGCCCTTGTTTTCGTGGCCTATGACGACCCTGATGGTAATACCCTCGGGAACTTCCTCCAGGATTGCCTGTGCAAGAGACCCGTTCTCTACGGCTTCGACAACGGGGCGTACCCGTTCGTTTTCGGTGAACTCGGGCTGGGTAAGCAGGTTGCGAAGCCCGTCAAGATAGTGGTGACGATATAATCCCGCGTCTTCTTCACTGAGGATATGCTTTGTAGTGTCGAGAAGGCTTTTTTCGAGGGGAGAAAACTTTTTTGTATCCAATGAGTCCAACTCCCGCTTGGAATGCCCTTTTATTGCGCTCCCGACCTTGTTCGCGGATCGTTCAAGCTCCGTTAGGTCGGGCGGGGTTTCGAACCGTATCAATTGACGACGAAGCCTGGCATGTTCGAGCACAACGATAAGCAGCCATAAGACATCCTGAAGCTGGACTACTTCGATATGCCGAACTCTCGATTCCGTAGCGCGAGGGAAGGTGGCTATTGCCATGTTGCCCACGATACTTGCCAGAGCCGCCGCCGCCACATTGGCCCATTCTTCGAGGTCCCGCTGCGCTTCGAGGAGGCGACGTTTGACCTCGGTCTGTACCTGTGCGTCAACTGTCGGCTGGCTTTCCTGCAAGCGTACGACGTACAACCTGTAAGCTTTGTCTGTGGGAAGGCTGCCAGCGGATGTATGGGGACGGACGATGTAACCTTGCTCTTCAAGCACCGCAACTTCGTTCCGCACGGTCGCCGGACTTACGTTCAGTTCGGGACGTCGCGCCAGCACATCAGAGGGCATAGGGGTTGCCGTTCCGATATAGCCTTCTACGATGAAATTAAGAACGCTTTCTTGCCGTGCCGTTAACATAGGCGACCACCCTTCACTAGGATAGCTCTATCCTATGTTTGGAATTTAGCACTCTCCCTGCGAGAGTGTCAAGAAAGTTTCTCCAGAGGAACTATCTTCGGAACTTTCTATACGTTGCGAGCGCTATTACCGGCAACAGCATCACGAGAAAGTTCGTCATACCAGCAGTAATCGGTGCATTTACGTCCGGCGCACTACAACTTCCTCCGCTACTCTCTCCTTCTGCGGTCGCGGTTGCGGCTATGCCCGGTGTTGCAGTAGGTTCCGTACCCGTTGAAGTAGCAGTTGGCGACGCCGCCAATATAGGCGTCGTAGACGGCGATGGTGCCGGAGAGGGCGTTGGGGTGGCCGGCACCGGTGTCGGAGTCGGAAAACCGATGAAAACGATTACGAAGTCGCGTTTTATGGAGCCACTTGTATAGACATCCGTAGTCCTCGCAAGTACGCCATTGAGTAGGAATTCGACGGGCTGACCTATCAGATTAAAGTCACCCGGGTCCACAACCAATCCAGAATAGTTTATTCCATTGATTGCCGCCGGGGTTGATATGTAGGAACCAACCCGCGCGACCAGTTCTGCGTCCCTAGGCACACTTCCTCCGGCGATTACTATTTCTCCTGAATACACGGAGGGTAATGCCACTCTCGGCGTCGGGGAAGGAATCGGTGTAACGGTCGGCGTTGGGCTTGGAGTTGGCGTAGGCACAGGCAAACTAGGAAAGGTCAAATTCAAGTTCGTGTTCACCGCACCGGGCTGGTAGGTAGTCGTCTGAGCTGCCTGTATCGTCCCGTCCAGGAAAAACCTGACGACTTCTCCGACTACATTTGTCTCCGATGGGGGCGCAATCAACAGATTGTCATATCGTCCGCCTGAAACAACTACAGCCTCAGTCTGATATGTGCTGCCAATACGCGCGACTACAATCAATCCATCGGGTACTGGTTGGCCGCCCGATGTAGCCGTACCACCCAGTATCGCGGGGAGATTAGGAGGTAGTCCTTGAGCATTCACGCTTCCAAATGAAACCAGAAACCCAACTACGATGATTGCAGCTAAAAGCGACGTTCGATTCTTTCTCACGAAAAGCATATACCTACCCATCCCCTATAAAAAAGACCTCCCTCCCATTTTCAGGGAGGGAGGTCTTTTAGTCTAGTCTAAACCTTAGGTTTATACGCTAGGTTTACGGTACCAGTGTGCCGCTTGCCGTCGCGAATACCCAGTAAGACTTGCCTACCAGCGGGTCACCTGCAACCACTGTCCATTGGCCGCTAAGGGTATCGAAGTGATAGACCCTAGCCTTGGTTATGCTGCCGAAGTAGCCAGTAACCGCAGCACCGGCTGCCAAGTTACCAGTTACATCAATGACAGGTACCAGGTTCCAGCCCTTAAGGATGGCGATGGTCGGCGGCTGAATCGGAGTAGCTCCGGCAGCTGCACCACCAGCAATCCTCGGGATCAGCGTGCTGATCGACTGGAAGGTCTCGGTGAGTACCCAGTAGGCCAGCTTCGAGTCAATCGTCGTCAGCGTACCAGTGAACGGATTGAATGCACCGCTCGTGTTACGCGTTCGAGTTGCGACTCTCCACAGAGCCGGGGTGGTCGGGTCGTACGCCATAACCGTGGTTACAGGCGTGGTACCGAACACTGCGTCCAGGCCCGGGGTCGAAGGAGTGCCCGGGAAGCTGACCATGTTCCAACCAGGGACCAGCGGAATCTCGAAAGGAATGCGCTGGGTTACCTTGAAGGTATGGGTAAACGCACCGGTGTTACCAGCAACGTCGGTAGCTTCAACCACGAGTGTGTGGTCGCCGATGGTGAGTCCGCCCGTCTGCTTGTACAGGAAGCGGATGTTATCCACCGAGGAAAGCTGGGACGTGATGTTCACACCGTCCAGGGTTACCTTGGTCACGGTTACTGTCTTGTACGTGTCGAAGTTTGTGGACTTCGATACGGCCGGGTCCAGGCTCAAAGCCGCGTCGCTGGTAATCAGACCATATTCCTGGCCTTCGTTCACGAAGTTAATCGAAACGACGGCGTTGGGGTCGTCAGTACCACCGGCCACCGGCAGGAAGGCCGGAGCCGGAAGGCCCTTGTCAACCTCAAAGAGGCTAGCTGCCTTGCTCGAGTCGTAGGTAAGTGTTCCGAAGCCCTGACCCACCTTACCAACGTTGGTGGTGTTGTTCAGGTCAGTAGCCTGGGCACGTACGTTATACAGACCCGCAGAACCCTGCGTGTTCTCGCCCGTCCACACCTTCGGGCCACCGGCGATGCCAGTAGCGGTCGTTGTGGCGGACAAGAGGAAGCTAGCACCAATGGTGTTGACGGTGATGCTGACTGTTGCAGTGCTCGAATTCTCATTCGAGGAAAGCGACAGGTTTACCTTGTCCTTGGTTACAGGCCTGGTGCCCGAACCAACTGTCAACGTTAGGGTGGGAGCGATTCCATCAGTCGCATTGGCGATGGTTGCTCCGGCGCCGCCGATAACTATGGCGTTGCCAGCAAGGTCGTTAATCGCGCCAACTACTATCACAGCAGGACGAGCGTCGGGAGCCAGCGCACTTACAGTCACGAACACGGACTGCGGGCGAGCGGCATAGTGAACGACGCTAAGCGGTGTTACACCACCGACCAAGAAGTCACTGTTCTGGATTGTAGCCGGGTCAATCGCAGCGTCGAAGTCAATTCGAACGCTAGTGGTAATGGCCTTTGTCGGGTCCGTTACCGTCTTGTCGACGGTTGTAACCGTCGGGTCCCACCAGGAACCGGTTATAGCCAAAGCCAGCGTGGGCTCAGTCCGGTCAATGCTGATGGAATAGGCCTGACAGCCTACAACGCTTACAGACGTCGCCGGGACAACGTCCTTTAGGGAGGCCGTTGCCGGGAACGAGGCCGCCGTGCACGGATTGGCCACACCAAGGGATGTAACCGGTTCACGGTCGCTTACCCCAATGTTGCCAGCCTTGTCAGTGGACTTAATCCACCAGTACACGGTCTGGTCCGACAGCAAGTCGGAGGTGAACCGCTGGCGGATGTTGATACCACCCGTTATAGCTGTCTGGTCAATTGCGGAAACCGCATCTTGCGACGCGACATCAATGTCACCGTCGTTGTCGGTGTCACGGCCCCAGACCACGATGATCTGAGCAGTGTCAATACCGGAATCACTATCCGTGATGTCACCGGTCACCGTCGGGCGAACTGCTGTTGAGGCAGTACCGTTCGCGGGCGTCTGATTAGAGAACGCCGGAGCGGTTGTTTCCACCTTGATGGAGTAGGTGCGGTTGATAGTGGCGCCAGTCTTGCCGTCCACATAGGTAACCACAACGGTGTCGGCAGCGTTGACCCGGAGGTCACCGATGCTGTGGTGGATACCAGATGCGGTGCTTGTGCTGTACAGAGCGATAACGTCTGCAGTAGTCGTTACTCCAGCAACACAGACACCAGCAGTCGTCAAACACGTCTTAGTCGTGGTTGAGGCTGTATTTTTGAGCTGAAGGACACCACGGAAGATACCGGCATTCGCGGCAGTTTCCTGCAGACGAACGGTAATACCCGAGGAGTCGTTGTCGCTCGTAACCTTCACCGAGCCAGCGGCGCCTGCCGTCGCGGTTGTGGCGTTAACCACACCCACGTCATAGGTCAGGGTGACCGGGGTGCTGGTCTGAATTGTCTTACAGAAGAGACCG
>JAQBWG010000035.1 GCA_027625225.1 Chloroflexota bacterium
ACTGGGACGAAGTCGTAACAAGGTAGCTGTACCGGAAGGTGCGGCTGGATCACCTCCTTTCTAGGGAGACAGGTCCATCGCTGGAGCAATCCAGCACACGGACCAGGTCGGTCGATGAGCGAAGTTTTCTTTAAGCCACGGATTGAGTGTGATTCACCTTCGGGTGAAGGGACTCTCCGGATAGGCCGGGAGACTCCGATTAAAAACTCATCGCAACACACAGTAGTAGACACAGTTAGAACTTTTAGACAGGTTCTCAACTATAGAATCAGTATTCCTTCCACTATCCAGCGGTTAAGGTGCAACCATTAAAGAAGCCGGTCTCAATGAGACCGGCTTCTTTTTGTATTCCTGATATCTGTTTGTGCTGATACACTAGGAGGTATCAAATGTCATTTTGTTCACGATATGGGGCTGTAGCTCAGCTGGGAGAGCGCCTCCTTTGCAAGGAGGAAGTCAGGGGTTCGAGTCCCCTCAGCTCCACCACTTTGCACCAACGTAAGAACACTTCCGCGTCCACCGATGTTTCCAGCGCCGGCGCAGTGTAATCTACTCCCACTTCCTTATCGCCTTTCACTACCCTCCGAACGACCTCAAAAGAGCCCACGCTCCGTTTGTGTCGCCTGGGCGAGGATGTCCGCTATTGGTGGATGGCTTGGGAGAGGTGTTGGCGGAGTCGGGAGATAGCGAGGCCATCGAAGTGCCCTTCAATGTCATAACAGTACTTTCGGAGATACGCGAGATACGATTTGTCATCCAGTTCCCAAAGTAACTGGCTCACTCTCAAACTCAACTCCTGAACCGTAGTGCACACCATTCCCGGGATTCGGAACCAAAATGCTTGTGGGAATGAGTTGGTGGAGTCGTAGTAAATGGCGCGCCGCCCAGCACCAATGGTCTCAATCGCAGTACTGGTGAAACAAGCGTTGATGGTCAAATCGCTCAGCCCTATAACGGTTGCCGTCTCGAACGAATTCGGCAGCAGCAAAATATTGTCCATTGTTGCGAGTTTTTGTCGTACGTCATTACCTAATGACCCAGCCGTCATAAGTAGATGCTCCAACGGATTTTTGGGTTTATAGATAAACAATACGTTTGTCAATTTTTCAGCCAAGCAGATTATGTCCGCATACAGCTGAGCCATGTCTCGTGCAGTGTGAACCAGAGAAACGGAAGTGTCGAACACTCCAACTCGCTTGTCGTATCTTTCTAAAGATGCAATCAGTTTAGGTTCATTTATCTCTAATGTTTCCAATGCTTTCCATGGATTCGATGAGACAAGCCGAACATGTTCTGACCATAGACAACCGGTCTCCCAAAATGTCGATATAGAAGAGTTGTGTCGTTTAAATAGACGGGAGTGAGCCGCTCCCCATGTAACGACTGTATCGAATACAAGAAATGAATAAGCTGAATTAAGTAACCAGTCGTTTTCGTCTAAAGCAACATTAGAAGAGTGCTGATAAAAGACGCTTCGACATCCATACTTACGCATCACCAGATTTCGCGATACTGCCAAATGACCGATGTCGTTGTAGGACAGGAAGGCCGCGGGACTAATTCGACGACATATTTCATTCCACATAAAGAAGTCCCTGAGCAATACTTTAATATCGTTAATGAACCAGAATTCTTCAGTCTTGAGTTTGGTTGCCAAAATGGCGAAGGATACGAGTAACGGGACGATTCTTTCGAACAAAGTCCTAATCGTAAACTTGACGTTTTCCGCAATAATAAGTTGATACCCTCGACGCAACAACCACTCCCTACGATTAATGGGGGTATTAGGTTCTACCCAGAATGCGGTGTCGGAAGCCACCAACTCTTTATCATCGATAATGAAATCAATGTTTCTCAGTCGTTTTTGCCCTTCACTATCAACTCCTATGTCGGTCGGATATGTACGGATAATTAGCTTCGCATTTGGTAATGGTTTTGGTCTAACGCGTGTCTTATGAAGAGCCGAGAGGAACATCCGGGAAATCGTCACCATCATCATTAACCGAATTTTGAGAGGTGAACTATCTCCATTTTGGTAGGACTGGACTTTAGTTAATCCGAACAAAAGGTTCTTCGGAAGAAGTTTCTCTATCTCCAATCGAATTTTGGGGCATCTCCAAACACGGATGACTGAGGACCATGCGTGAGTATTGGGCCAATCTGAACCAAAAATGACGAGGGAGTACTTAGATAAAGGTGCTTTAGTTATGAGTGAAGTTACCCAGATTAACTGTTCGATTTCTACAAGAAGGCGTCTACGAACGTAGAAGTCGATATCCGAACTGCCATATACCTTCCTGATCCACTTTTGGGGTGTTGTATTGGATTGCATCTCATCGAAGGTGAGTTCTACTAGCTTGAAAATCGATTGAGCCGATATGATTTCCCGCTGTCCAAATGCTGAGGGCTCATTCAACAATTTCGGCAAAGAGGGCCCTACGTAGGCAGTGTTTGCTTCAGCCGTTACGCTAGCTACCTCCCAGCCCCTACGGATTGCTTGTTCGGCACTAGGCACAAGTGATGAATTGAAGTGATAAAAGAGTCTGAGTTTGGAAGGAGGTTGGTTGCTATCTTTCCTCAAACTTGCTTCAGACTCTTCCATGTCCGAGGGGAGGCTTTTCTGTCTGAAGAGTTTCAAGAGTACATTGAATCGGGGCTACAAGAATCCATAGCAGCTAACGTTTCTTCTTAATCCCCATGGCGTTGGGAATGCCATAGGTTTTCGGTATCGCACGAGATTAACCCCTTTTGTTGAAGCTGTAAACCAAACCGGTGAACGAAGAAGAAATCGATATTCAATTCATCAGCTATATCCAGGCACGAGCGTTTTCCGTCCATAAGGATTTGGACGGCTTCCAGAGAAGCGTATCCTTTTAAGTACACATTTCTGAGTGCATCTGCGTAGGTCTTGTCGGGGTATTTGCGTGTCTTGTCAAATCGCTTCTGCATTTTCATAGCATCAAGACTAAATTGACCATAGCCTCTCGTGGCTTTATGTAATCTTTCCTCGTCCTCACCAAAGAATTTGTTTAGCTCCATTTCAAAATCAACTAACCAAGGAATCCCGAATTCTTGCAGCCGCTTATCAATCGTCTTGGCAAAATAAGGGAACTCAGATAACAAAGCTTGTTTGACTACCTCGACTTTGTCGTAGGTAGCCCCTTTAGAGAAAGTTAGTTTTCCTTGAGGCACGTTATTTTTCCTTAAATAGGCCAGCTATCGGTTATCCTAAGAGTGAAAGCTTCCAAAGTAAAGTGTAGCGCCTAAGAATCGAGTAGCTATTGATACGGTTTTTTGCACCTCCCCCCCTAATTCGTGTACACGTTGAGCACATCGCCATAATCCGTTTCCGAAGGATTCCTATAGACAGGCATGCTGAAATGTGCTATTTTTCACAAGCAATAGGTACTGGCTTTGTTTTCTAGCTCTCACGCCCACCACCCAAGACTTCTTTTGTCTTCAACTTAGCCTGACTAGTTGGTGTGGTCGAGGCTTAAACGGCTATTAACAATCAGTACCCAAGTTTCAGGACGGAAAGTCTTTTAGTGAAATCAAACTATTACGCAGAACTAAATCGTGGTCTTTATGACCCTGCTTTCGATAAAGACAGCTGTGGCGTTGGGTTTGTCGCCAATATCAATGGACGACGTGACAATGTCATTCTGCAACATGCGCTAACCTCCTTACGTAACCTCGCTCATCGTGGGGGATCCGATGCTGCTACCGGGGTTTCGGACGGCACCGGTGTTCTAACCCAGATTCCGTTCACGCTTTTTGCTGAAGAGGCTACGAATATGGGGCATCTGGTGACTCAAGATGATCTCGCGGTCGGTGTTGTTTTCCTGCCTGGGGAGGCCAGTAGCAAAGACAAGGTTCAACAATGCCAGAAAATCATTGAGGCCGCCGCAATAGGGCAAGAACTCATAGTAATAGGCTGGCGCGATCTTCCTTTAAACCTCTCAGTTGTCAAAGCCGCTGCATTAACAAGCCTCCCACGAATCAAGCATTTATTGCTAGCCCGTGCTAATGACATTTCAGCAAGCCAGTTTCGACGACAGCTTTTTTTGGCCCGCAAACACGCTGAATACCAGCTTACCGAAGAGAAACTCGACGACTGCTACATCGCCTCGCTATCCAACGACACCATCGTCTATAAAGGGCTTTTATCTGCACCTCAACTCCGCGAGTTCTACCTCGACTTACAAGACGAACGTTTCGAAACGGCCTTCGCGGTATTCCATCAGCGATTCAGCACAAATACGTTCCCAAACTGGTTTTTTGCGCAACCCTTCCGATTGCTCGCCCACAATGGCGAGATTAACACTATTACAGGTAATCAAAGCTGGTTACGCGCACGTGAGTCGAAGATATGGACAGGCCCACTTAAAGCTGACAGTTCAAAGGTTGCTCCAATTCTCCAGGCGGAAGGTAGCGACTCAGCCCATCTTGATAATGTCGCGGAGTTGTTGGTAACCGGGGGGAAAGATGTTCTACGCACCATTACCATGCTCATACCTGAAGCGTGGGAAAATATGCGCGACATATCCGAGGAAACCCGCGATTTTTATGAATACGGTGCATGCTTAACTGAGCCATGGGACGGCCCCGCAGCTGTGACGTTCGCAAGCGGAAACATTGTGGGGGCACGACTAGACAGGAATGGACTTCGGCCCGCGCGATACGAAATCACAGATGACGGCCTCATAATCGTCTGCTCAGAAATAGGAACCATAGATATAGACGAAGCAAAAGTGGTGGAAAAAGGACGGATAGGGCCGGGCGAAATATTGGCCGTGGATGTCGGAACTGGCCAGCTTCTTCGCAACGATTCCATTAAATCTATGCTATCAGTGCAAAAGCCTTATGGAGCACGGCTGCAGAAGAGTCTCGCGAGCCTTCCGGTGTCATTAACCCCTTCAGAACGAATCGCAACCGACTACGAACACGCCAAGGATTTTCAGATGACGCGTGCCTTCGACTATTCGGCAGAAGAGATGCAATTCATCCTCGCCCCCATGGCCAGGGGTGAGGAACCTATCGGTTCGCTGGGTGACGACACACCTCTCGCGATTCTTAGTTCACGTCCCAGGCCTCTCAATGGCTATTTCAAACAACGATTTGCCCAGGTAACCAACCCTCCGATTGACTCAATACGAGAACGCCTTGTGATGTCATTATCCACATATCTCGGCGCTCGGAGCAGTATGGTTGAGGAAACCCCCGAATCTTTCCGGTTGCTTCGCCTGGAGAGTCCTATTTTGACTAATACAGACATGGACGCCATTCAGAACACCGGCGACCCATTACTCAAGGTCGTGACCTTATCGGCGACTTTTCAATCCAGCAAAGGTTCAAAAGGATTGGAGCCCGGCCTTACACGGTTATGCAAAAACGCTGAAAGTGCACTTGGCGACGGTGCCACCATTCTCGTAATTTCAGACCGGGACACGGATGCACGGCATGCAGCCATCCCGATGCTGCTTGCCGTGGGTGCCGTACATCAGCACTTAATCAGAATCGGGCGGCGCATGGAAGCAAGCATCGTTGCAGACACTGGCGAAGCCCGGGATATGCATCAGGTGGCCACTTTGATTGGCTACGGAGCAAGTGCGATTCACCCTTATCTCGCGTATCGAATGATCCCACGATTACTACGTGAACGTGATTCACATGCAGACACTAACCTTGCGATTACTAATTACAAGGAAAGTTTAGAAAAACAACTGCTCAAAGTAATGGCCCGCATGGGGATTTCGACCATAACCGGATATTGCGGAGCCCAGCTTTTCGATGCGATTGGCATCTCGGATGAAGTGGTGGAACGGTGTTTTACGGGCACTACCTCTCAAATCGGCGGTCTGGACTTTGAAGACATAGCACAAGAGACGCTTACCCGCCACGCTATCGCGTTTTCATCAGAGGAAGAGCCAACTAAGCTGGCGGATTATGGGTACTACCGATTCAGGAGAACCGGTGAGACTCATGCGTTTACTCCCGCCCTTGCCCGGGTTCTTCACACTGCTCTTGAAAAAGACGATGGAAATGACAAATACAAACAGTTCACGGAAGAAATGAATGCAAGAGGGCCGATTTATCTCCGTGACCTGCTTGAATTCCAGCCGTTCGGCCCTCCCGTTCCTCTCGATGAAGTCGAACCGGCAAAGGACATCGTAAGGCGCCTCTCTGGCGGCTCGATGTCGTTCGGAGCGTTAAGTTCCGAAGCTCATAAGGCTATAGCAACAGGATTCAATAAAGTTGGCAGTACGAGCGGAAGCGGTGAAGGCGGCGAGGACCCACGGCGCTATGGGACCGAGTCCAATAGCCAGATTAAACAAATCGCTTCTGGCAGGTTCGGTGTGACTCCGCAATATCTCGCCAGTGCGCGTGTCCTCGAAATCAAAATGGCGCAAGGCTCAAAACCGGGTGAGGGCGGACAACTGCCAGCGCACAAGGTCACTTTGGAAATCGCCAGAGCACGCCTTACACAGGTCGGCGTGCAACTCATCTCCCCTCCCCCGCATCACGATATCTATAGCATCGAAGACCTGGCGCAACTAATCTACGACCTCAAGATGGTCAACCCCGATGCTCGCATCATGGTTAAACTCGTCTCCGAAGTGGGAGTGGGCAAGGTTGCAGCCGGTGTAGCGAAAGCTGGTGCCGACTCGATTCTAATTTCCGGGATGGAAGGTGGCACCGGGGCATCCCCCTGGGGATCAATCAAAAACGCTGGCACGCCTTGGGAGCTTGGGCTCGCTGAGACACATCAGGTGCTTTTGGCAAATGACCTGCGCTCTACAGTACGGCTGCGTGCGGATGGCGGGCTGAGGACAGGCAGAGATGTAATTGTCGCCGCCATGCTCGGCGCAGAAGAATTCGGCTTCGGAACCGCTGCCCTGGTAGCCGTCGGCTGCGTGATAACCCGTCAGTGCCACTTAAACACATGTCCAGTAGGAGTAGCTACTCAGGACCCCGAACTGCGAAAGAAGTTCAAAGGGACTCCCGAGATGGTCGTCCGTTATCTTTTTCATGTCGCAGACGAAATTCGGTCAATCATGGCTTCATTGGGGGTTCGCAAGATTGACGAAATCATCGGAAGGTCGGAGCTTTTGCGACAAACTACGCAAGATACGCCCTCAAAGATAAGCACGCTTGACCTATCACGACTTTTAGTCACTCCGGCGACAGTCGGGGAGGCGTCGCAACCACATACGAATACCCAACCTCGGCAAAAAGTTACCGATACCCTTGATGACACCCTATTGGATTCATTGAGACCCGTGCTCGAAGCTGAGTCTTCGGTCGAGATTAGTTCACCAATCCGCAATGTAGACCGGACAGTAGGCGCACGTATCGCCGGTGAAATTGCACGAAGATATGGAAATTCCGGTCTGTCCAAAAACGAGATTCGTCTGAACTTTGAGGGCACTGCGGGACAGAGTTTCGGAGCGTTTTGTGTCAATGGACTTCGCCTCACGCTGGAAGGCGAAGCGAACGACTACGTGGCCAAAGGCATGTGCGGCGGCGAGGTTGTCATTCGCCCTTCGAAGAAAGCCAGCTTTGCAGCTCGAGACAACGTAATCGTCGGAAATACCGTGTTGTACGGAGCAACCGGAGGTCGGTTCTTTGCTTCCGGCGAAGCCGGCGAACGTTTCGCGGTACGCAACTCCGGTGCTGAAGCGGTGATTGAGGGAACAGGAGACCACTGCTGCGAATACATGACCGACGGGACGGTAGTTGTGCTCGGCAATACCGGCCGCAACTTCAGCGCAGGAATGTCAGGAGGAAGGGCGTTCGTCTTGGACCTCGACGATAGCTTCCATAATCTACACAATGACGAAATGACCGATGTTCAACGGCTGCAGCGGCCTGAAGATATCGGCATACTCCAAAGTCTCATCACCCAGCATCGCGACCTAACGAGCAGTTCAATCGCGAACGATATCCTGTCCCGATGGGACGATTACGTCCATCGTTTTTGGCAAGTTGTCCCAAAGCAACCGGCTAGAAGCTATAAAGAAACATCAACCGATACGCTTGCGGAAGCCGGAGACTAACTCCTCAGCTTTCAGCTAGAGGCTCAGGCCTTCCCAAACGCCGTATAATGGCGGCATGAAGCCCGACACTCTTTCACAGTTCCATCCCCTCGTACAGACCTGGTTCAAAAGCCGCTTCGAGGCACCGACGGACGCGCAGACCGAAGGGTGGCCAGCCATCGCCGAGGGCAAGCACACACTCATCGCGGCTCCCACTGGATCGGGTAAGACGCTCACCGCATTTCTCACATGCATAGACGAACTTGTGCGTAACGGATTAGAAGGCGAGTTACCCAACCACACACAGGTCGTGTACGTCTCACCCCTGAAGGCGCTGTCCAATGACATCGAACGGAATCTCGCTGAGCCATTAGCGGACATTAAAGCCCTGGCCGAGAAGGCGGGCACGCCATTGCCAGACATCCGTATGGGCGTCCGTACCGGCGACACATCGTCCAGCCAGCGCGCCTTAATGGCAAAACATCCGCCGCACATCCTCATAACAACACCCGAATCGCTGTATATCCTGTTGACCTCTCAAAGCGGCCGAAGAGGGTTGAAAGGCGTCCAAACACTTATCTTGGACGAGCTGCATGCACTGGTCGGGAACAAGCGCGGTTCGCACCTCAGTCTTTCCGTCGAGCGCCTAGTCGCACTATCCGACAATCCCATCACCCGCATCGGGCTGTCGGCCACACAACGCCCCATCGAAGATGTGGCCCGCTTCCTGGTAGGCATGGATAGCATTTCTGAGGACGGCACACCGGACTGCGTCATCGTAGGCTCCGGCCATAAACGCAAAATGGATCTGGCCCTCGAATTGCCGCCGGACGAACTTGGCCCTATCGCCACACACGAACTGTGGGACAGGACGCTTGACCGCATGGCCAAATTGGTGGAAGAACACACCACCACCATCGTCTTCGTAAACACTCGCCGCCTGGTCGAACGCGTGTCGCATCAGATGGCTATCCGCCTCGGCGAGGACGCGGTCGTCGCACACCACGGCAGCCTGTCCCAGCAGATACGATTTGATGCCGAGCAGCGTCTGAAAGCAGGCGAGGTGCGTTTATGCGTAGCCACGGCGTCTCTCGAATTGGGTATCGACGTGGGAGCGGTTGACCTCGTCTGCCAGGTCGGCTCCCCTCGTTCCATCGGTCTTTTGCTCCAACGCGTCGGACGCTCCGGCCACTCGCTCACCGGCTTACCGAAAGGCAGACTGTTTCCACTCACCCGCGACGAACTCATCGAATGCATGGCCCTTATGCGGGGAATCCAGCGAGGAAATCTCGACCGGCTCATCATCCCGCCCTGGCCGTTGGATGTACTCGCCCAGCAAGTCGTGGCCGAGTGCGGCGCGCAAGAATGGGATGAGAGCGAGATGCTCGCACTTGCCAAGCGTGCGTATCCCTACCGTGAACTTCCCACAGATAAATTCAACGAAGTTATCGAAATGTTGTCGTACGGCGTGGCCGCCCGTGAAGGACGTCGTTCGGCCTATCTGCATCGCGACGCGATAAACGGCAAGCTCAAGGGTCGACGAGGCGCTCGGCTGGCCGCCCTTACCAGCGGTGGCGCTATACCCGACAACTCGGACTACGACGTCATCGCCGAACCCGAGAATATATTCGTGGGCAAGGTAAACGAAGACTTTGCCATCGAGAGTATGAAGGGCAACGTGTTTCTGCTTGGCAACACTCCGTGGCGTATCCGCCGCATCCAGAGCGGTGTCGTCAGAGTGGAGGATGCGCACGGAGCGGCGCCAACCATACCTTTCTGGTTTGGAGAAGCTCCTGGTCGTACAAACGAACTGTCTGAGGAAGTTTCCGACCTCCGGGAGGAAATCTACCAACGATTGGAATCCGGCAAAGCCCTTGTCTGGCTGCTCAAAGAAGGTTTCGCCCGCGAGGCTGCGGAACAGGCCTGCGCATATCTCGTCGAGGGCATACGCATTATCGGAACGGTGCCCACCAAAAAGCGCATCGTGGCCGAACGCTTCTTCGACGAATCGGGCGGCATGCAACTCGTGGTGCATTCACCCTACGGCTCTCGCATCAACCGCGCCTGGGGCATGGCCTTACGAAAGGAAATCTGCCGCACGTTCGACTTCGAACTTCAGGCCGCGGCTACCGAAGATGGCCTGAACTTCTCACTCGGCCCTTCGCTGTCGTTCCCACTCGAAGACGTGTTTAAATACGTCCCCGCGCAAAAAGCCGAGAAGGTGCTCACTCAGGCTATATTGCAGGTGCCCATCTTCGGCATCCGCTGGCGCTGGACGATATCCCGTTCCCTTGCGTTGCTCCGCTTCTCCGGCGGACGCAAGGTACCGCCACCCATCCAGCGTATGCGCTCCGACGACTTGCTATCTGCCGTCTTCCCTGAACAGGTTGCCTGCCAGGACAACGCACCTCCCGGCGATATCGAGGTGCCCGACCACCCGCTGGTGTTCGAAACGATGCGCGACTGCGTCACCGAAGCGATGGACCTTGAGGGATTTCAACAGGTCTTGGACGACATCAAGAACGGCAAGGTCGAGATATTCGCCCGTGACACCACACAGCCATCGGTGTTCAGTCACCAAATCCTGAACGCCATGCCCTACGCCTTCTTGGACGATGCCCCGCTCGAAGAGCGCCGTTCCAGAGCCGTCGCCCTCCGTCGTGCCTTACCCGAAGACGCCAGCGAACTGGGAGTACTGGACACGGCCGCCATCGAAGGCGCAGCCCGGGACGCATGGCCTGTCGTACGCGACGCGGACGAATTGCACGACGCATTGCTAACGCTGGGCATCCTGCCCGATAGGGATATTGCTCACAACGAGCTCGTTGACACCGACCAGTGGCTTGCATGGCTGCGAAGCCTCACTAAGCAGGGTCGCGCGGCTCAGGTACTGTATGGCGAGGGCCGCATCGGATGGACATCGGCTGAACGGCTTACTCTGGTGAAGGCCGCATTTCCCGACGCCCGATTCTCCCCTGCCCTGCCCGTACCATCTGTCAAAGGCTCCCAGCCGACTCAGGACGACGCCTTGTTGATGCTCGTACGTGGCC
>JAQBWG010000036.1 GCA_027625225.1 Chloroflexota bacterium
TCGAAAAAGACCGTAGCCATCCCAGAAAGCGCTCACGCCCCATAGCATCCGGCCGCCTGCACGTCACAACCGCCACGTTAGCCGCCGCCGCCCTCATCAGCATCGCACTCGCCTTCTCCTTCGTCCTGTCCATCTCTTTCGGAGGAGTCGCCGCTGGGTACCTCGCCCTCATGCTCTTTTACACCCTTTGGTTAAAGCACATAGTTCTATTGGACGTCTTCTCCATCAGCGCTGGTTTCGTCCTGCGCGCCGTGGCCGGTGCCGCCGTCATCGATGCCCCCATCTCCCCGTGGCTGTACATCTGTACCGGACTCGGAGCGCTCCTGATAGCGCTCGGCAAGCGCCGCAGCGAGATTGAAAACGCCGGAGCTGCGGCAGCAACCCAACGCGACTCCCTCGAAAGCTACTCACGAAAGCTCATAGACCAGTTCATCGCCATCGTTGCGCCGTCCACCCTTCTTGCCTACACCCTGTACACCTTCACCGCACCCAACCTGCCCGACAACCATGCGATGATGCTCACCATCCCCTTCGTGGTCTACGGCCTCTTCCGTTACCTGTACCTCGTACACACCCGCAACGCCGGCGAGACTCCCGAAGAAATCCTCCTTGCAGATAAGCCATTGCTCGCTTCCATCACCCTCTGGCTTGCCACCGCCGCCGTCATTCTCGTGGTCGTGCGGAACTAGCGCGTCGTGGCTCCCCCACAAGACATTTTCGGCGCTATTCCCACCTGGATAGGTGTGTATCTGCTATCAGCTCTCGCCTTCGCCGCCGCCGGATTCGTGCTCTACCGTCGTGCAATCCAACCCATACTGCTTGGCAAACCCTCCAAACGATTCGACAGGCCCCTGACCCGTCTCCTCGGCGCAATCGGGCCTGTCTTCGGACAACGTAAAGTCCTGCAAAGCGTGTCGCTCAAAGACAAGGCTGGACTGGCCCACCTGTTCATCTTCTGGGGATTCCTGTCCTTCTCACTGAGTTATGTTCTTCTCATCTACGCCGATTCGATATGGCGGCCGTTCTCGTCAAAAATCCTGTCTCCGACCGGGTTGGAAGTCTTCACCTGGTATCTGGAGATACTCGCCGTCGGATTCCTCTTCGTTCTGGCATGGGGAGCCGCCCGACGCTGGGTGGCTAAGCCCCGCCGCCTTTCTTTTGACCTGACCCAAAAAAGCGACGCCGCCATCATCATGGCTCTCATAGCCGCACTCATGCTCTGTAGTCTCCTCGCCGGCATCTTCTACGTGGCGGCAGGTGGGGACGGCCCCGAAGCGGCGGCGCCCATCGGCGGTGGCATCGGTCGTGCCCTGTCCGATGCTGGATTCTCAACGGATGTCGCCAACGGACTCCACGGCTTCTTCTGGTGGCTCCATCTCGGCATCATCCTCGGCTTCGCCATCTACATCCCGCTCTCCAAGCACATGCACCTCATCGGCGCGCCCATCAGCTTCTTCATGCGCTCCCTCGAACCTCGCGGCACCATAGACACGCCCGCAGACCTGGAAACTGTGGAGAGCTTCGGTGCGGCACGCGTACAGGACTTCACCTGGAAGGAACTGCTCGACGGCTACGCCTGCGCCGTCTGCGGGAGCTGTACCGACGTATGCCCCGCCAACCTCACCGGCAAAATTCTGTCGCCCATGCACATCGTGGAAAACCTCAAAGAGCACGTTCTGGAGACAGGCCCCGCCCTGGCTAACGGACAGGATGTTCAAGCCGAGAAGCCGCTAATCGGACGCTGGATACAGCAGGAGGCTATCTGGGACTGCCTCACCTGTGGCGCATGCGTACAGGAATGCCCCGTCGGCGTCGAGCACATCAATACCATCATCGATGTCCGTCGCCACCTTGTGATGGAAAAGGCGGAGATGCCCGAGTCCGCCCAAAACGCATTGATGAGCCTCGAACAACGCGGACACCCCTGGCGCGGCACAACATACACCCGAACGTCATGGGCGGAGGGCTTGGACGTAAAGACCATGACCGAGCACCCCGAGGCTGAAATCCTCTTGTGGGTAGGATGCACCGCGGCTCTGGAGAAGCGCAGCCAGTCCATCGCCCGCTCAATGGCCCGTGTCCTCCAACGGGCAGGTGTAGACTTCGCCATCCTCGGCGAGGAGGAAATGTGTACCGGCGACCCCGCCCTCCGAATGGGGAACGAATACCTCTATCAGATACTGGCGAACCAGAACATCGAGACGCTGACTCGATACGACGTCAAGAAAATCCTTACCGTCTGCCCCCACTGCTTCAACACCATGAAGAACGAGTATCCCCACCTGGGCGGCAACTTCGAGGTCGTTCACTACACCCAGTTCGTCGATGAACTCATCCAGCAAGGTAAACTCAAGGCCGCTGTCACCCTTCAGGGCAACGTCGCCTACCACGACTCCTGCTACCTCGGTCGCCATAACGGCATTTACGACGAACCCCGCCAGATAGCCAAGGCCATCCCCGGCCTTGAGCTTGTCGAGATGAAGCGATGCCGCCAGCAAGGCTTTTGTTGCGGTGCGGGTGGCGGGCACATGTGGATGGAAGAAAGCCGCGGCGAGCGCGTAAATCACGTCCGGGGCGATCAGTTTCTGGAAACCGACGCGGATACCGTCGCCGTTTCCTGTCCCTTCTGTCTACAGATGTTCACCGAAGCCATCGAAAGCAAAGGCCTGGAGGGTAAAAAGCAGGCCCGCGACCTCGTCGAAATCCTGGCTGACAGCTTGGAAGCACCCGGCCATGACGACTGACATCAACACAATCTTTCGGACGATGACCGCTCAGCGCGTCAACCCTGTCATCAAAGCCGACGCCGTCGAAACATTCGTCGGCCACCCCCTGAACTACTGGTGCGACCTCTACGCTCCCGAAGAAAACAAAGACCCTATGACCGACTTCCAGCAGATGCTCTTCGATTTCGGCCAGGAGCATCAGGCCAAATCGCAAGCCCAGCTTGTCGGCAAAGCTACACAAGTGGTGGACGGCACCGAATTGGAACGCTTCCAAAAGACCCTCTTGTTCATGGCCCAGGGAGTCGAGGCCCTGGCCAACATGCCCCTCTTCTGCCTACCCCTCGGCCTGCAAGGCCGCCCCGACCTCCTTGTGCGCGTAGATGGCGTGCAGTCGCGGTTCGGCAATCACGCCTACATCGTCTACGAAATCAAATCTGCCAAGAACATCAGAACCTCACACCGTCTCCAGGCCGCCGTCTACAACCGCATGCTCGGACAGGTACAGGGCTGGGAACCGCCGGAATTCTTTATCGTCGGGCAGGACATGGAACCGGTTTCGGTGGAGATGTCCGAGGTCGCTGACGACCTGGACGACGCCCTGGACGCGATGCGCGCGGTCGCTAGGGGCAAAACCATTTCACCCTGTTACAACGCCGCAAGATGGCCGTGGGAAGGCCAGATCAACAATCTGGCTATTCAGGCCAACGACGTTTCGCTCGTATCCGGAGTCGGATACTCCACCCGAAATCTTCTCGTAGAAGCCGGATTCCGCACTGTTGCAAATGTTGCCCTGGCACACGAAGAGGTACTGGCAACCGTCAAGGGCATTGGCGCGGCAAAGGCGCACAGAATCAGCACATCGGCACGCGCGCTTACCCAGAAAAATGTTGTCCCCAGGAGGCAAGTGGAAAAACCTTTGGCGGGAGAGACGCAGGTTTTTCTCGACCTCGAGGGCTCCCTTCCGGGACTCGACGATGAAGGGATGGAGGTCAACAACTACCTTATCGGAAACGTTGTGCGTCGTAACGGGTCACAGGCCGAGTTTGTGCCTTTTTTTGCGGATTCACCGAGTGGTGAGGGAGAAAACCTGAACCAGTTCCTGGAGTGGGCGTTTGAACTCCCCGACCCTGTTTTTTATCACTGGCACGATTATGAACGAACACACCTGCGCAAGATGAGCGAGCGGTACGGGATGGACGGCAAGTTGGCCTCGAACGTCCTGAACAGGCTCGAAGACCTCAGGCCGTTGGTGGTCAACTCTTTCGCATTTCCCACCTATGGAGAAGGGTTGAAACCAATAGCCAAGCACCTGGGTTTTTCATGGCGCCAGGATGACGTGGACGCGATGGGATCGGTGGCGCTGTACATGAATTACACCAGGTCGGCGGGAAGGGATACACAGGCCAAAAACCGCATTCTGACGTACAACGAGGACGACTGCTTCGCCACCATGCACGTCTTCGACTGGTTCATGCAGCAGGCGTCATCGCCAGCCAGAACCTAGCTAACCGGCCCGCTCAACAGCTTGGGAAGAGTCTTGTTGAACTCCGCCTTCGAGAGCACGGAATCGCAGCCGATAGCCTTCGCCTCTTCCAGAAGGGCAACGTCGGCATGCGGGCCGAAGGCTATCATCCGAACCGGGTCCTTCTTGTCTTCACGCAAGCCGCGAACGATGCTCGTCCAGAAGTCCCTCTCCCCTTCGAGGTCAACCAGCACGAAGGATGCTCCACCCTCGTCATAGGCGTTCCAGAAGTCCGACTCGCTCGTCGTCATACGCAGAGTGAGACCGCTTGCGGACGCGGCGCTATGTATCCTGGGCACGAAGAACAGGTTGGTACTGACCAGCAGTACTCTAGGCAGAGCCATTCCTGTCAGATGCAAACAGCGCCTGGTACACAGATGCGGCCAGTCCTCCACCAAGCAGCGGCCCGACCCAGTAGATCCAGTGGTCGGCCCACGCTCCGGAGAACACCGCAGGCCCAAGGCTTCGGGCCGGCTTGATGCCCGCGCCGGTCAACGGGACGGCTACCAGATGTGCAGCCATGACCGCAAAGCCGATGGCTATCGGCGCAAGCGCACCGGCACCCCGTTTATCCATAGCTGCCGCGAATATGACGAACACCAGCAGGAAGGTGAGGATGATTTCGGTAAGCAGGCCCATCCCGACGCTTACGTCGGTGCCAAGCCCGTGCGCGCCCAGGTTTCCCTGTGCAGCTTCCGGAGCGACTATCCATAGCAGCAACGCACCCACGATTGCCCCGGCGAGTTGCATGACGATGAACATGCCGCCCTTTATGGGAGTGATTTTCTTGGTAATGATTGCCCCGACGGTTACCGCGGGATTGATGTGTCCGCCCGAGATGTGCGCGGTGGCGAAAACCAGAAGTGTTATCGCAATGCCGTGTGCCAGAGCGATAGCCACCAGCCGGCCCGCGTCCAGCGTCCCGCCCGTAGCGATTCCGCTGGCGACTACGGAGCCGCAACCGATGAAGATGAACAGCATGGTGGCCACGAATTCGGCCAGGGAATCACGCCACGCGTTGATATCAAAAAGTTCACTGGTTTGTGCCTGACTGGTCATTCTTGCCTCCATCAAAAGGGTTAAACGAAGTGGAGAAAGTTACCCGCTTATACCCAAGCGGCAGCTATGGTACCGACCGTGGGAGCAGCGTGTCAACGCTATTTCCGGTCGTCTAAAAGGCCACGAAGCCATTGACGCAGGTCGTCATCGCCCCGATGCAGTGCTTCGTAGACAGATGCTTTCACCAAACCAGAGGGGACGCCTACGTCTATGTGGACTCCTGGGAATTCGTAGGCGTAGACGCCTTTTTTCTGGGCGAGTGCGTTGATGGCGTCGGTCAGTTGTATTTCTCCGAGTGCGCCGGGCTTGCCGTTTTCGAGCTCGGAAAAAACTTGCGGGTCGAGGACGTATCGCCCGATGACTCCCAGACGGGACGGTGCGTCTTCGAGTCTGGGTTTTTCCACCATCCGTTTCACCCGGATGAGGTTTCCCGCCAGATGCTCAGGGTCGATGATGCCCAAGTTAGGGACACGCTCCGGGGTTGCCTCGCGCACGGCGATGACGCTGCCCTGATGTTGCTCATATATTGCCGTCATGTCCCGGATGGTCGGTTTTTCCGCCCAGATGAGGTCGTCGGGGAGGAATACCGCGAACGGTTCATCTCCGACGAAGTCCCGTCCCATCAACACTGCATGTCCCAAGCCCAGTGCTTTGGCTTGGTGCACGTAGGTGATATTCGCCATGTCGGAGATGGCCCGCAAGCGCTGCACCAGTTCGTCCTTACCCTGGCTAGCAAGCGCCTTCTCAAGCTTAGCGTTCGGATTGAAATAGCGGGTGAGCGCTTCCTGTCCTTCGGAAATCACGATGGCGATGTCGCGGATGCCGGATTGCGCGGCTTCTTCCACCATGTAGTGGATGGAGGGTGTATCCAGTACCGGAAGCAACACTTTGGGCACAGAACGGGTGACGGGAAGGAACCTGGTGCCAAAACCAGCTGCGGGGATGACGGCCTTACGTACGTTCATGCTTTACCAGCATCTTCGGACATATAGCTATGCCGACGCAGGGGCAGCCTCGGTGCTTGGGGCCACCTGGCCCGTCCGGGCCACGCGCCGAAGTATGGGTTGTCCGGCCATGATACTTACCACGAAGACCAGGAATATCGTTCCCGTAGTGACGAAGATAAACGGCGCCGATATGGCGTCGGCCAGGAATCCGTACCCCAGATTAGCGAAGGCCATGATTCCACCCGCGTGGAGTGTATAGAGGCTGGTAACCCGGCCGCGCAACCGGTCGGGTGTGATGGTCAGCACATACACGTTAGTAATGGCCATGAATACACCCTGAGATGCGCCCATCATCGCTGTCATAAATACCGCGGAGGCTACATTAGTCATGAATGCAAAGATGATAGGAGCAACTCCGCTGGCGATACCCGTCCACACAAGCAGCTGGCCCTTGAGTTTTTCTCCCCGGACTCCGGCAATCAACAAGACTCCAAGCATGGAGCCTATGCCAAATCCCATTACTAGAAGGTTAAGAACGGACAGGTCGGTGGCTCCAAGCTGTTCGGTCGAGAACACGGGCAGGATAGACTCGAACGACATAACGAGGGCGCAGTGGAACGCCACGAGAAGGATAAAAATCGCGATGGTCTGATTGCGATAGATGAACGAGAGCCCTTCCATCATGCCTTTGACGGCAGATTGCCCCACTACTCTTTCGCCTTTGGATACGGTGATAATGCGCAGCATCACTACCGTACCGACGGCGTAGAGGCACGTGCTGAGTATCAGGACGCTCTTCACGTCCACTTTGTCCACTCCGCCGAGTATGATGACTATCAACGGGCCAAGGAGCCGTGCGCCGTGGCGTGTCATCGCGTTCAAGGTAATAGCGTTGAGCAGGTCGGATTCCGGCACTTGATTTGGAATCAGCGACTGGATAGCCGGTTCTGCGCTGGTTCTGAACACTCCTGAAACAAAGGCCGCAACGACAACATGCCAGAGCTGTACCTGGCCAAGTAACACGAGAGCGGTCAGCGCACCTACGACGAGCGCGTCGCCGCCGAAGCTGAGCACTACCATGTTCCGGCGGTTCATCCGGTCAGCCAACAGACCTGAAATGGGCGATGCGATCAGGAATGGAATCATCCCCGAAAACGTGATGATTCCTACCCAAGCGGAAGAGTCGGATTCCCGGAATGCGAACCAGGAAACCGCGACGATGAACGTCCACATCCCCGCACTCGAAGCCATCGTGGCAAGCCAGGTGTACCGAAAATCTTTATGCCGTAAGGCGGCAAGATGGGGAATGCTGGTTATTCTCCCGGGCTTGGGAGAGTTCAATACACCATACTCTTGGTCAGCGTCTCGACATCCACTTTGCACATGGCGACGATTATAGCAGTCGGAGTAGACGCGGGTTAGCCAGTTGGGGTCGGCGCTTCTTCAGGCAGCAAGTCTTCGTGCTTCAATTCGTTCCACATATCCACTGGGATAGGGTGATTGACCATGCGCACGTTGTCTTCCATCTCGGTACCCGTGCGCGCGCCGGGAATGGTCGCGGCGACGATGGGATGTACCAATCCGAACTGGAGCGCCGCCGCCTTCAGCGGTACGTTGTAGCGGTCGCAGACGGCTTTCATGCGCCGCGCCTTGGCAAGCACGTGGTAGGGGGCGTCGAGGTAATGGTACTTGATGTTGGTAGACAGGTCGGAGGCGAGGACGCCGCTGTTGTAGGGGCCGCCGATGATGACGCTGATGCCCTTCTTCTCCATGGTGGGCATTGCATCAATCAGCGCAGGTTGCTCAAGCAGGGTGTAGCGTCCGGCGATGAGGAAGCAGTCGAAGTCTCCGTCGCGCATGAAGGGCAAGGAGTTCTCCGCGAAGTCCAGACCGCATCCGATAGCCTTGATGACACCTTGTGAACGAAGTTCAGCGAGGGCTGGATAGGCCCCTTCAATCATGGTTTTGTAGTCGTGCCACTGCTCGTTGGGGTCGTGGATGAGGACGATGTCGAGTTTGTCGACTTGCAGACGCTTCATGCTGTCTTCTATGGAACGCAACGTACCGTCGCGGGTGTAGTCGAACCGGAAAGTTACTTCGGGCAGGTTTTTAAAGATGTCGTCGATGTATGACTTTTTGCGCTCGCCTTTCACGGGTTCGAGGATACGGCCTATCTTGGTGGAGATGACGAAGTCGTTCCGGTTCACGCCCTGCAAGGCGTTGCCGATGTAGGTCTCGCTCTTACCGAAGCCGTACTGGGGTGCGGTGTCGAAGTAGCGCACGCCCAATTCCAGCGCCCGGTTCAACGAATCTGTTGCCATGTCCTGGGTGACGTCGGAGTACAGGCCGCCCAGGGCAGCGCCGCCCAGACCGAGTGTTGTGACACGAAGGCCTGTCTTGCCGATCTCCCGTGTTTCTATCGGCGTTGATCGTTCTTTTGTGATGGTTTTGCCTGCCATGTATTACCGCCTTTGAAATAAAAGCGCTATGCTACCATGAGAACGCCTTGCCCATCGCTCAATTCGAGGAGAGGCTATGACCACACAACTAACCGGACAGGTATGCGTCGCGTGCAGACGCGATTCTCCGAAGGTCACTCCCGACGAGATCGCCGAATTCAAGCCTCAGATTCCAGAATGGCGCATGTTCAGTGACGACGGCGTGGATAAGCTTGACCGCACGTTCAAGTTCGACGATTTCGCTTCGGCCATGGCGTTTACGAACAGGATAGCCAATTTGGCCGAAGGCGAAGGGCATCATCCCATGCTGGTGACCGAGTGGGGAAGGGTGCGTGTGGTTTGGTGGACGCACAAGATTAAAGGACTCCACAAGAACGATTTCATCATGGCCGCAAAGACGGACAAAACATACAGCTACATATAAAATACGGTTGCGGCGGTAGCTGGTCGTGAGATACCATCAAGCCTCCGCAATTTTGCTCATGGGCATCGCCCCGAGAGAGACATTCTTTGCAATATGACGTCATAGTAGTAGGTGCAGGCCCAGCCGGTAATTTGGCGGCACAACGGCTTGCATCCCAGGGACACTCCGTCTGCGTCATAGACTGGCGGGAGAATATAGGGGATAAGCTGTGCACCGGCATCATAGGCCGCGAGTGTATGGAGCGCTACTCCCCCGACCTGACGAACGTCTATCGCGAAGCAAGCTCCGCAGTGATCGTCGCGCCGTCCGGCAAACGGTTCAATATAGCCAAGTCCCAGCCACAGGCCTACATCGTGGACCGCGTCGCGTTCGTCGCCTCACTCGCCGAGAAAGCCAAACGGGCTGGCGCGACGTACATGCTTGGGCCGCGGGTAAGCTCTGTGGACATAGGCGAGGCAGGCGTTGATGCGTCGCTAAAGACGAAGCAGGGCTCACAGGTTGTCCACGGCTCGATGGTCGTGGTTGCCAGCGGGTTCGCGTCGCCGCTTGTCGGGATGGTTGGTCTTGCCGACAGAGGTCAGCCGGAGGCTATGCTCGGCTCTCAAGCTGAGGTTGAGGCGCCGAACCTGACCGAAACCGAAGTCTATCTCGGGAACTCAATCGCTCCGGGGTCGTTCGGATGGCTGGTGCCCCTGGCGGACTCCCGCGCCCTCGTTGGCCTGGTCACCCGCCAGAAGCTTAACGGCCACATGGGACACTTCATGGATGGTTTGGAGCGTTCGGGGAAAATCAAGAGCGTGATTCGCAAATCTCAAACCTGGGGCGTTCCGGTAAAGCCTTTGTCAAAAACGTACACGTCCCGCGCCCTCGTCGTTGGCGATGCAGCGGGCCTTGCCAAGCCCACCACCGGCGGCGGGATTTACTATGCGCTGCTGTCCGGCGATATTGCCGCCGATACGGCGCACGAAGCCATCGTCGGAGGAGATTTTTCAGCGCGCAGCTTGAAGAGCTATGAGAAGGGCTGGAAGTCGGTACTCGACGCCGAACTCCGCATCGGTTACACCGCCAGGGTGTTGTACGAGCATCTTGGAGACGGTGGAGTGGAGTCTCTGGTGGAGAAATTCGCTTCCGAACAGATTCAAGAAGACCTCATCACTTCTGGAATCTTCTCGTTCGACCGCCACAGCGGCATCATCAAGAAGGCCGTCCGGCATAAAATCCTTGGGAGACTCTTCACTTCGGTCGGAAACGGTGCCATTCCGCTCCTTGCCACCATCGCAGGCAGCAAAAAAGCCTAGCCCGCTTAGCTGAGCATCTGTTTCAGAACCGCCATCCTCACGACAAGAGCATTTTCCGCCTGCCTGTAGAACGCCAACCGGTTGTCGCTCGTCTCCACCATGAAATCGCCGCTGCGCTGCATGGGGTCCATGACGAGGCAGTGCGATTGCAGCCGAGACATAAACGTGTCGTCGATCTTGAGGTTGAAGGCGTTGCGCGACCGTAGAAGCTGGACGTGCGCTAGTGTCCGCGGGCTGTTTAGATAGATCACATCCACGTCCTTCATGCTTTCGTTCGTATCTGAACGCGAGAATTTCATTCCCTTGGCCTCACAGTACGCCAACACCGCCGGGTCCACATCACCGCTGAACGGTACCAGAGTGACCTTTACGTCTTTGAACAGCGCGAGGGCTGTAAGCAGCGCGGTGACGTTGCGGTGTTCCATACGGCCCATGATGCCTACGTGAATCCCGTCCACTTTGCCCAATTCGCGCGAAATGGTGAGCAGGTCACTCAGTGCCTGAGTCGGGTGGTCGTTCAGGCTTCCTCCGCTAATAACCGGCAACATATCCGCCGCTGCGGCCCGTTCAACGACATCGCCTTCACTGCTTCGCAACACCACGACGTCCACTCTCAGGCTTGCGAGCATGCCCATGACGTTGTCAATA
>JAQBWG010000037.1 GCA_027625225.1 Chloroflexota bacterium
GTCTCCCACCAAGGAGACGGCGGAGACGGTGCGGGCGGCGGCGAAGGCGATGGGCGACGCGGGCGCGAGCGTGGAAGAGGCGGAGCCGCCGGGGAACGACCAGTGCCGTGAATTAGTGTACGGGTTGTTCCAGGCGGACGCGGGCATACCGGTGCGGGAGACGCTGGAGGCGGCGGGCACGCGTGAGTTCCATGCCCTGTTTCAGAACACCCAAAAATGGATGGGGTCGAACCCGATGACGGCGGCGGAGCTTGGGCGGCTGCTGGTTCGGGTGGACGAGTACCGGAGCGAGATAACCAAGTTCATGCAGGCGTACGACGTGCTGCTGTGCCCGGTAGCGGCGTTCCCCTCGACCAAACACGGGGAGATGTGGGAGGACGACATCCTGCCCGGATTTACCTATACCTATCCGCACAACCTGACGGCGTGGCCGGTGGCGGTGGTGCGCTGTGGGACATCGCCGGAAGGGCTGCCTATCGGCGTCCAGATAGCGGCGCGTCCCTGGCGTGACGACGTGGCGCTGGCGGCGGCGGCGCAACTCGAAGCTGCTCTGGGCGGTTGGCAGAAGCCACCGATTTAGACTCCCCCTAACGAATCCCACTCCTGTTCTTCGCCGTGCATGGTGTAGTATTACGACTCCGTAATTTCCCTCCTGGAAGGCAAAGGTGTTTGTAATGCTAAATCTTTTCGTCGGTGTAGCTCAGGGGCTGAGCGGTGGCGGTTCGGATATACCGGTGCTGCGCGGGGTGACGCTCTTAGAAGTTATTCTGATAATCGTAATAGTTGTGGTGCTGGTGGGCGGGCTTACCGGGGCGTTCACGGCGCTTCGAGACTGGTTCTGGAACGCAGTGGGGATGGGTTCAACGGGGCCACGGCCCAACAACACCCTTGCCATCATGATGCCCCCTGACCGCACGGCTTATGCCGACGGGATGCAGGTTAAAGCTATATTACGACAACAAAACTCGAGCAACCCTGTGCCCGCCATAAACGTGACGTTTACCATCGAGGCGGGTTCACGTCCGGGCATCACGTCGCAGTTCTCAACCGGAGGCACGAACGTCATAGTGCCAACAGATACGAACGGAGAGGCGTCGGTGCAAATCAACGGGACGGGGGCGGGCAGCGACCGCATCCGTATCAAAGTTGGATTGTCTGATGAGCCGTTCGACTATGAGACAACAAACACCAACCGGCCTTAGTCATACCTCTACTCGTTGGCGCCGAGCCAGTCTCTAATGAAGCGTTTGGTTTCGGGAGCGGTGGGGTCCCAGGGGACGGTGTGTTCAGCGCCTTCGACGATGTTCAGGGTTGTGTCAGGCGTTTTGAGGCGCTTGGCGATGAGGCGGGCGCCGAGGGGCGAGACGACCTTGTCTTCTCCTCCATGAACCATGAGCACCGGACAGGATAGGGTGCCGCCTCCGAGTATGTTTCCGACGGCTGCCAGGCCGATGTCTAACAGGTACATACCCGACACACGGTTGAAGGTGATGGCGTCGGTGCTCCGCATGCGCACGAATTCGGGGTCTCTGGTGGAAAGCAGTAATCGCCAGCCGATGACGTTGGTGATGGGGTGGAAGGGCCGCACCAGGCCGTAGAGGAATTCCCCCACAGCACTCCAGTGGAAGACCTGCGGACGGGCGAGAAGCCCCACTGTTGCCAGCAGCACAAGGCCAGTGATGCGATTGGAGTGCTTTCTTGCGTAACGGAGGGCGTAGACGGAACCCATGCTTTCGCCCAGGAGTGTGATGGGGACGCCGGGGTGGTCGTGTTGGAGGCGGTCGAGCCATTCGTCTATGTCCCGAGTGATGCGCTTGCGGGGCATACGGACACCGCGAACGCCTTCGGAGTAGCCGTGTCCACGAAGGTCTAGCCCGGCGACGAGCCAACCGTTGGGTGTGGCCTCGGTCAACGCTTGGACGTAGGGTTCGGCGTGGTAGGCAATGCCGTGGATGATGGCGAGGATGGCTTTGGGGGCCTCCCCTTCGGTCGCCTTGCTGTGAATCAGATACGAGAGATTGGTGCCGTCGCTTGCGGTGAAATTATTGCGTTCCATAGGGGCATTGTGGCATTTGGGAGCGGTGAGGCCAAGCGCAGATGTTGCAGCACGCAACCATCGCTGCTCCCTGCGGTGTTTTCCCGTCCTTCGACAAGCTCAGGACGAACGGAATTCAAACCGTAACATGACCTGAGAAAACGGGCTGTGGCATTGCCCGTTCCATTTCGCGACCTTCGACTTTTCGACTTTGCACAGGATGGGACGTTTGCTATGAGACGAAGCCCTGCACGAACTTGCCGTATCCGTCACGCCAGCGCTTGCATAGGGCGACTTCGGTGTCCCGGTGTTGTTTATACCCTTTGGAGTCAGGCTGGCGGTTCTGGGTGTACCAGGCGACGGTCTCGCCGACCCAGTCTTCGATGGGGGTGGTCTTGAGTTCGAAATGGAGGCGGGCCTTTTCGATGGACGGTATGTAGACAGGGGGCTGTGACATGAAATCGTACCACCAGTCTTCGTAGGGCAGGTCGGTGGTGCGTTCGATGATGTCGCCGGGGACGGACACGGTGTTGAGGGGCTTGCCGGCTTTGTCGGCAATGATTTGGACGAAACGGCGGAGGGTGACGATGTCGGCGCCGGTGACGTTGTAAATCTCGTTCACGGCGCGGGGCGACCCGATGGCGTCGATGAACGCCCCGCCGACGTCGTCGCGAAAGCCGGGGCGGAAGACTGAGGTGCCGCCATCGCGGAGAATCATCTCGCGGCCGTCCTGGATGCGCTGGAGGTAGAACCAGAAGCGGTCGGCGGCCTCGGCAGGGCCAAGGACGGTAGGGATGCGCATGACGACCCAGGGGAAGTCGGGTGTTTCGGACAGCAGGCGTTCGATCTGCCGTTTGCCTTCGGCGTATTTGTCACGGGAGGGGTCGAAGTCCCAGCTCACGGTGGTGAGGTCGAGACACTCCTCGCGTAGCGGGGCGTTGGCGGCGAGGTCGACGAATTCGTCCTGAGAGCGCGGGCCGGGCGGCTTGCGGAGGGTGCGGCGCGGCTTGGCGTGGCCAGGGCCGCCGTAGACGGAGGCGGTGGAGGAGACGAGGTATTTGCCGACGTTGCCCCTGAGCGCTTCGACTGCGGCCTTCACGTCTTCGACGTAGTAGGCGACGTTGTCTATCACGGCGTCGAACTTCTTGCCTTTGAGGTTTTTGACGAACTGTTCGTGGTCGGTGCGGTCGCCGATGATGTGGCCTACATCGTCCCAGAAGTCGGGCTTGGCGTTGCCGCGGGTGTAAAGGGTGACGTTGTCGCCGCGTTCGAGCATGCGCTTGACGGTGATGCGGCCGAAGTCGCGGGTACCGCCGATAAATAGTACGTTCATGGTTCCTCCAAGTGCGTCTGTGGTTCTTGCGTTCGGGGGCATCTTCACAGTGCGCGGGGTTGGTTGTCAAACGTGCGGTGCTGTAGACTCTGGCGCATCGGGCGGACTTCGAGTACGAGGAGTTTTATTCGTCATGTTAGACATGCTTATCAAGGGCGGAATGGTCGTGGACGGGAGCGGCAGTGCAGGGTTCTACGCGGCAGTGGCGGTTCAGGGCGATACGGTGACGCTGCTGCGGGGCGACGTGTCCGACATCAAGGCGAAGCGGACGATAGACGCGACGGGGCGAATCGTGGCGCCGGGGTTCATCGACCCGCACGCGCACTCGGCGCTGATGGTGCTGCACGACCCAGTGCATCTGCCCAAGGTGCACCAGGGGGTGACGACGGAGCTGTACGGCATCGACGGGAATTCGTACGCGCCGTTCGCCAAGCAGCAGGATCTGGACGACTTCATCACGCTGAACGCGGGGCTAGAAGGGTCACCTCCCATCAACGCGGACTGGTCGACGGTAACGGAGTACCTGGCGAAGTACGACAAGAAGGTGTCGGTGAACGTGGCTTACATCGTGGGCAACTCGCCCATCCGAATCGGCGCGATGGGGTGGAGCGACCGCAAGCCGACGAAGAAGGAGCTGGATGCGCAGAAGGGGTTGCTCAGGGAGAGCATGGAGGAGGGCGCGGTGGGAATCTCGACAGGGCTGGACTATCCGCCGGGAAGTTTTGCCCACACGGACGAGCTTGTTGAATTATCAAAAGAAGCAGCGAAGTTGGGAGGTTTTTACCATACTCATGTCCGATACGGGCTGGGCGACAAGTTCCTCGATCCGTACCGGGAGGCGCTGGACATCGGGCGGCGGAGCGGTATTCCCATCCACCTGACGCACATGATGCCGCGCGCGGTGTATCCCGGTTCGAGCTGGGCGCTGGTGGACATGGTGGAGGAGGCGCGCGACGAGGGTATGGACGTGACGTTCGACAACTTCCCGTACGCGCACGGGGGCACACGGCTGGTGTACTTCCTGCCGCACTGGACGCACGACGGCGGGGTGCAGAGCATCTACGCAGCGCTGCGGTCGCCGGAGGCGCGTGAGCGGATACGCAAGGAGACGAGTATCGGGTTCCGGGAGTCGTGGGACCACGTGTGGGTGACGTATTTCAAACACGAGCGCAATAAGAAGTACGAAGGGCGGTCGGTGGCCGAGGTGGCGGAGATGATGGGCAAGAGCGAAGTGGACGCTATCTGCGACCTGCTGTTGGATGAGGATTTGCAGACGTCGTTCCACGCGGCGGGACACGACTACGGGCTGATGCCGGACTTCGCGGCGCACGAGAACTATATGGTGGGCAGCGATGCGCTGCTCATCGGCGACTATCCGCCGGCGATGGGGTACGGGTGCTTCCCCGAGGTCATCGGGAACTTCTGCCGGAACCAGCGGAAGATGACGCTGCCGCAGGCGATACGCAAGATGACGTCGTTTCCGGCACAGCGGATAGGCATCAAGGACAGAGGTTTGCTGCGGGACGGGATGAAGGCGGACATCACGATTTTCGACTACGAGAACATCAAGGCTATGGCGACGCGGGACAATCCGAAGCGGATGTCGCAGGGCATCGACTACGTGATTGTGAACGGGCAGGTGGTGGTTGACCACGGGAAGCACACGGGGGTGTTCGCGGGGCGGGCGATTAAACGGACCTAGACGAGGGTAATTTCGTCGCCGATGGAGACGAGGCCGGGCTGCTCGACGGTGGCATAGACGCCGAAGTATATCCCTGTCGGGTCGGGCCGGTAGTCGAGGATGAGGCTGAGTGTGTCAGCGTCGCGCTCGCCGGTGTCCGGGTTGAGCCTGGTAATGACGCAGCGAGGGTCTCTGGCGGCGATGCGCAAGCGTAGTTGCTCGCCGATGCGGACGGTGCGGCCTTCCCAGGAGTCCTCTTCGTGGGGACGGCAGCCTTCGAGTAGAAACGTAGGGCGAAAGCGGCGCGCGTCGAACCTGGTCTGTCCGTTTGAACGGCGGGACAATTCGTCCACAGAGGCTTGCGAGAGCAACGAGACGGGGTACAGGTCCTGGTAGTGGTGCGAAGCATTCACCTGCACGAGCCGCGCGGGCCTGCCGCAGTAGTCCGACAGCGCTGCGCTCCAGTCGCCCTCGACGGCGCGACCGGGCACCTCGCGGCTTCCGATTTTGATCTGGGTTGGTTTTCCAAGCACCGGGGTGCCTTCAACAACACGACCGTCGGGGAAGACAAGGCGAAGAGATTCAGGTTTGCGGTGATATTGGGCGCGGACCTGCACCATCTTTCCGACCTGGCGCTGGGTGAGCATCTTGCCCAGTTCGTCCTCGACGCAGAAACGGCGGTCTCCGATAACGCCTGTCTCGCCGACGGACACGGTTTGCGGGTGGAGGAGGCCGAGGGATTTTACGGGCGCGATGTTGATGGCCTGAACGGTGGGCATCAGCCTTTAGCTTTAACCAACTTCACGAGTTTTTCGATGGCGCGGACGTGGTCGTCGGGTGACTTGAAGCCAGCGGCCATGGTGTCCATAGAGACGTGGGTCGCGCCGAGGCGGCGCCATCCGGTTACATATTCCGCCCACTTTCCTTCGGGCGTTGTGCTCACACGAATCTTGCCCTCGATGCCGATGTCGGCGGGGTTGCGTCCGGCGTCTTTGGCAAGCTGACGGAGCCGCGATAGGCGCTGCTCCATGTCGGCGTTGGGGCTTTCGACCTCGGGAAACCAGCCGTCACCCAGGCGGGCGATGCGTTCGATGGCGCGGGGCGCTCCGCCGCCGAACCAGACGGGGATGGGCCGCTGGACGGGAAGCGGGCTGAGGCCGGAGTGGGTGAGATGGTGCCAGTTGCCCTTGAAGCTGACGGTTTTGTTCGTCCACAGGGCGCGCATGACGGCGACCTGTTCGTCGAGACGACGACCACGGTTGTGGAAGTCTTCGCCGACGCCCTGATAGGCATACTTGTTCCACCCCAGGCCGAGGCCGAGACGCATGCGGCCCTGTGAGAGAACATCTATCTCGGCGGCCTGCTTGGCTATGAGGGCGGTCTCTCGCATGGGGGCGACGAGCACGGAGGTGCCGAGGGTCATCTTTTTGGTTACGGCGGCGAGAAAGCCGAGGAGCACGAACGCCTCGTGGAAGGGGTTGCGGAGTGTGTAGTAGAGAAAATCGCCCTCGATACCAGGAACCTTGTCGGGGTCTGAGAGCAGCACTTCGTCGTAGATGACCAGGTCGTCGCAGCCAACGCTTTCCAATGCCTGCGCGTAGTCGCGGATGACGACAGGGTCGTTACCGATCTCGGTAGTGGGTAGAACGGCGCTTGCTCTCATACTAGGCCTCCGATTCGACGGGCGGTTCGGCGTCCAGGCCGGTGAAGGCGATGGGCGCGCGGCGGGAGCGGTCTACGGTGAGTTGGAAGACGTCGGGGCGGGTGTAGTGTCCGGCGACGTCGAGGCTTTGCTTGAGGCGGGGAATCATGCCCATGTCCAGATCGGCGTAGAGGATGTCCTCGCCCTCGTAGGACGGGCCGGCGAGGTAGCGGCCGTCGGGGCCGATGATGGCGCTGCCGCCGAACAGCAGGCGGTCAGGCCAATCCCTGGAATCGCCGGCCAGTTCGAAATCGTCGGGGAGGTCGCTTTTCTCCATCCAGCCACACGAGGCGATGACGAAGCTGCGGTTCTGGTAGGCGTAGTGGCGGCTGGCGACCTGTATCATCTCACCTTCGCTCTCGCCGTTGCCATAGGTCGAGGGCCACTGTGCGGCGTGAATCTGTTCGCCCTGGGCGGCCAGCGAGTATGCGGCGAGGGGCACCCAGTGCTCCCAGCAGACGAGGCCGCCGATGCGCCCAACGTCGGTCTGCACGGGGGTGAGGCCGCTGCCGTCGCCGGGTGTCCAGATGACGCGCTCGTGGAAGGTGGGGGTGAGCTTGCGGTGCTTACCGAGCAGCGAGCCGTCGCGTCCGAAAAACAATATGGTGTTGTAGAGGCTGCCGCGGCTGTATTCGGAGTCGCGCTCGTTGACGCCGAGGACGACGTGCACGCCGTTCTGGCGGGCGGCCTTGGCGATGACATCGGTGAGCGGGCCGAGAACGTCTACAGAGTTTTCAAAGAGGCGGGCGAATAGAGCTTGCCCTGCTTCGTGAAGGCGCCAGGCAGGGATGTGCGTGGCCCAGACGGGGTAGCCGGGCACCTAGGTCTCGGGGAAGACGATGACCTCGGCGCCGTTCTTGGCGGCTTCCTCAATAAGGCCGACACCTTTCTCGACGGTAGCTTTGCCGTCGAGGAAGACGGACGAGGCCTGAATCGAAGCGACGCGTACGTTTTTGGCTGCGGTCATCCGGCCCTCCCTCTACTCTTGTGGGGGAAGGATACCAAATAACTGCTCGACGTCGCCGATGATGTTGCGGGTTCGGTCAATCATGTCGGGGCTGACGGAGACGGAGGTGATGCCCCACTCGACGAGCTTTTGGGTGAGGTCGGGGTAGAAGGACGGGGCCTGGCCGCAGATGGACGAGGTGACGCCGCGGGCCTTGGCGATGCGGATGATGCGCTCCAGACACCAGAGGACGGCAGGGTTGCGCTCGTCGAAAACGTTGGCGTAGCGGGAGTTGTCGCGGTCTACACCGAGGACGAGCTGGGTAAGGTCGTTGGAGCCGATGGAAACGCCGTCCACGCCGACATCCAGGAAGTCTTCGAGCTGGATGGCGTTGGAGGGAATCTCGACCATCATCCAGAGCTTGTGGACGCCAACGCCCTCTTCTTTTAACACATCTTTCACGTCGGACAGTTCGTCGGGGGTGCGCACAAAGGGGAGCATAACGTTGAGGTTATCCCACTTCTGACGCAGCTTGGCGAGAGCCTCGACTTCGAGATGGAAGATGTCGCGGTCGACGACATAGCGTGATGCGCCACGGAAGCCGATCATGGGGTTCTCTTCAATCACTTCGTACTTCTCACCGCCCTTGAGATTGCGGTACTCGTTGGTTTTAAAGTCGGTCGTGCGGTAGGTCACGGGACGCGGGTAGAAGGCCTTCGCGAAGGCCTCGATGCCGTCGCTAAGCCCCTTGGTGAACTCGTGGCCGCGTCCCTGGTCAACAAGGTGGCGTGGGTGTTCTCCGATGTGGGCGACGATGAACTCGGCGCGCAATAGGCCGACGCCGTCGGTCGAGGTGGCGGCAACACCTTTGGCCAGCGAGGGGTCAGCGAGGTTGACGTAGACCTTGGTGCGGGTCTTCTTATAGCGGGCAGTGGCTATTCGTACGGGCTGGATGTCGAGGATGCCTTCGTACACATGGCCGGAAGTACCATCCACGGTCACGGTCTGCTCGCCGGTGAGCAGCTCGGTAGCGTTACCTGCCCCGACGACACAAGGCAGGCCCATCTCACGGCTGACAATGGCGGCGTGGCAGGTGCGTCCACCGCGGTCGGTGACGATGGCTGACGCGCGGCGCATGGCGGGGACGTAGTCGGGGGTGGTCATTTCGGCGACGAGGATGTCACCTTTCTCGACTCTGTGCATCTCCTCGGGGCCGCTGAGCACTTTGGTTCTGCCGGAGCCGATGCCGGGGCTAGCCCCGGAGCCGGACACGATAACGGTGCCGGTGATGCCCTGCTTGATGGCGGCGTGGGTCGCCTGCGATGTTGTGGTCACGGGGCGGGTCTGGACGATGTAGAACTCCTCGTTTTCCAGCGCCCATTCGACGTCCTGGGGATGGCCGTAGTGTCGCTCAAGACGCTGTCCCATTTCGGCAAGTTCGAGTATTTGGTCTTCGCTAAGTTTCTGGCGCTCCTGTTTGCCCTGTGGGACATCGGCCTTTTGGTTAGGCTCTTTGTCGTTCGTTTTCGGGTCATCATTGCGTATGAGCTGCCAGTCTTGAGGCTCCACGGACTGGGAGAGTATCTTGTTGTTTACTTTGTCCACGACGTAGGCGTCGGGGGTTATCTGGCCGGAGACGATGGCTTCGCCGAGGCCGTAGATGGCGTCTATACACAGGTGGGTGAGGTCGTTGTTAACCGGTTCGATGGTGAACATGACGCCGGACATTTCCGACTGCACCATGCGCTGCACAACGACGGCGATGCCGGTGGAGACGTGGTCTATCTTGTTTTCGGTGCGGTAGAAGATGGCGCGCGATTCGAACAGGCTGGCCCAGCAGTCACGCACGGCCTCGACAACGGCGTCGGGACCTTCAATGTTGAGGTAAGTGCTCTGCTGCCCGGCGAAGGACGCTTCGGGCATGTCTTCGGCGGTGGCGGAGGAACGGACGGCGACGGGGCCTCCACCCATCTCTCTATACATCTTTTTGATGGCCTGGACGGTGTCGGCGAGCACTGATACGAGCGAAAAGGCCTGCTTGATGGCTTTGGCGGCTTTTTCCAGGCTATCCCCGTCCGAAGTATCGAGGCCGTTCAGGGCGCCTACTATGACATCCCTTAGCTGGGTGCGGTTAAGGAAGTCGAAGTAGGCGTTTGTGGTGACAACAAAGCCAGGGGGTACCGGGATGTTAGCGCGAGCCATTTCGGCAAGGTTTGCACCTTTGCCTCCGGCTTCTTTGACCATGCCAGGCGCGGGTCGCCGCATGCGGCGGCTGGTGACGTCTTCTCGGCCGATGTCTTTGAACCAACGAACTGCCGGGGATTCTTCGGATGCCATAGATAACTCCGGGCAAGAGAATATTTTGGGTACGTGCGCCCGAGTTTTCGTGCCATCGGCCAGCCTCGTCGGTGCGCTGAGACCTACCTAGTAAGCCTATGCCCTGTAGGGCCTCATGTCAAGTTTGAAGAGTCGCTATAGATGGCTGTACCACGCCGTTCTTGATGTGTTTACGATGCGTTTCGGCGTCCGACTTTCGCGCTGCTTCGATGACCGGTAAGATGCTGTTATGAAACGCCGTGCGTCGTCGAAAGGCCCTCGCGTTCCCGGGATGAAAACCATAGAGTTTTTGGCTGAGGTACTAGAGTTCGTTCGCATGCAGCTCCCGGAACGGCTGCAGAACGTCATTGTCATTGGACCGAACATGATGATGGCAAAGCTGCACTACGGCGATCCGGCCGTGCACTACGAGGTGTGGGTGCAAAAGCGGAAGGGGCTGGTCGAGGTGGGCCTGCACTTTGAGGGGACGAAAGAACGCAACGCTGCGTATCTCCATGCACTGTCGAATAGGTCGGGGGAAATCCGCTCCGCGTTAGGGAATTCGGTGGAGTTGGAGCAGTGGACGGCTTCGTGGACGCGTGTGCATGAGCATATAGCACTCGAAGCGCTGGATGCGGACATGCTGGTATCCGTCGGGCACACCCTGGCGCGGATGATTATTGTGTTGGAGCCGATGGTGCGGGAGGCCGAAGCCTAGCGGTAGAGGTTGTGCTCGGCGATGTAGTCGGCGACTGTGTCGGGAACGCGGTAGCGAATCGAGCGACCCTCCGCGATACGCTGGCGAATCTCGGTTCCGCTGATGGCGACGGGGATGCCTTCTACTATTTGTATTGTGGCGCTCGCTCCGGGCGTTATGCTGTCGAGCCATTCCGGCTGGAAATCGTTGCTCTTTCCGGGTCGGGTGAAGGTTGCGATAGTGGCG